>JAVXWV010000439.1:0-3438 GCA_032230775.1 Mycobacterium sp.
ACAGCCAGCAACAGCAGGCCGGCCCCTGCCGCCATGCCGATGGCGGCAGACTCCCACACGGCCGCCGCAGTGGTCAGCCCGTGCACCGAACCGCGGCGGAAGATGATAATGCCCGCACCGAGAAAGCCGATACCCGAGACGATTTGAGCCGCAACGCGGGAGGGGTCGACGACGACTAGACCGTCCTGCAGCACATCGGAGAAGCCGTACTTGCTGACGAGCAGGATGAGGGCGGCCGCCGTGCCGACGATGGTTTGGGTGCGAACCCCGGCGCTCTTGCCCTGGATCTCGCGCTCCATGCCGATCAACGAAGTCAGGGCGAAGGCGGCAAACAGCTCGATGATTTGACGCGTGCCCTGTCCCGGGCCACCGAAGAACGGTGGATCGGCCAGCCAGAGTTGCATGCCAACAAATTAACCACCGATGACTCTCGGCGCGGCGCGAAGTCCATACATCCGAGGTCTATTCGTTAGGAGATACCCATGCCGACACCTCCCATCGCACATCCGGACATCACCACTCGTCAGGAGTGGCTCGCTGCCCGCAAGAGACTGCTGGCGCGCGAACGCGAGGTCACGCACCTGCGCGACGCCGTGAACGCGGAGCGGCGCCGACTACCAATGGTGAAGGTAGAGAAGGACTACGTGTTCGAGGGGCCCGCAGGCGAGGTCCGGCTGCGTGACATGTTCGATGGCCGTCCCCAGCTCTACATCCACCACTTCATGTGGATCGATGCTATTGACGAGGGCTGTCCGAGCTGCACGGCCGCCGCGGACATGACGTTTACGCAGAAGGACCGGGGCCTGCTGAACTCCAAGGGCGTGACGTTCGCCTGTGTCTCGCGTGCGCCGTATGCCAGCATCGCGCGGTACCGCGACCAGCACGGTTGGACGTTCCCGTGGTACTCGTCGCGCGACAATGACTTCAGCTACGACTACCACGTCACGCTGGATCCGAACCGGGCGCCGCTCGAGTACAACTACAAATCGCTCGACGAATTGCACGCCGACGGCTGGAGCGACGACGACCTGCACGGCGATTTTCCTGGTGCGAGCGTGTTCCTGCGCCGCGGCGATGAGGTTTTCCACACCTACTCCGCATACTCGCGCGGCCTGGACCATTCGGCGGTTGGGTACCCGTTCCTCGACCTCACGCCGTACGGCCGTCAGGAGCCGTGGGAGGACTCACCTGCGGGTTGGCCGCAGGGCGGGGTCGCAGCCGGCATGCCGTTGGAGGGCTGAGTTAGTGATCACGGCGATCTAAACGCTCGGCCGAGGCCCGCCATTCTGGCAGGGTCATGCTCCGATGCGGGTGTGGCTGAGTGGCTAGGCACCGGCCTGCAAAGCCGTTTACACGGGTTCGAATCCCGTCACTCGCTCGCATCGTTCTTGGAGTGTTGAGTTCGAATCGACCCCAAGACGTGTGCCCAGTGCCTCGCCGCCGAGGGCCGTCTGGAGTGGCGAACCTGCCAGCAGGAGCGTGGCCGCTGACCAGTTGGTACGTGGACTGGGTCAGCGGTCGCGACGTATTCGATCTGCCGCGTGAGGATCGTCCCATCGAAATGCACTGGCTGGTATACCAGAAACCCGCTTGGTAATGACAGAAGTCGGCCCCTCCCGTAAAGGGGGCCGACTCCTGGGCGCAACGCTATGGCCGTCGATGAGCATCTGACCTGCGTAGTGCACTACCTGTCTTTGCGACGGGCGAGCGAAAGCGCCAGTGGTGCAGCCCGTTAACATCTGCGGGTGGCCAAGCTGGAGCTATCCCGCGACCTGTCGCTGACTCCCGAGGATGCGTGGGCGCATGCATCGAACCTGTCCGAACTGGGCGATTGGTTGGTGATGCATCAGGGGTGGCGTGGTGAGGTCCCCGAACAACTGGCCCCTGGAGCGACCATCGTCGGTGTGGCCGGCGCCAAGGGGTTACGCAACCGAGTCACCTGGACCGTGCGCCAAGTCGACCCGCCGCGGCTGCTCGAACTGACGGGCGACGGTGTTGGCGGCGCCAAATACGCGCTGAGAATGTCTGTTTCTCCGACCGCGTCCGGTTGCAAGTTCACTGTCAAGATCGATCTGGGTGGCAGGCCCCTGTTCGGGCCGATCGGGGCGGCCGCAGCGCGGGCCGTAAAGGGCGATATTGAACGGTCGATCCAGCGCTTCGAGGCCTTGTACAGCTGAGCCGTGTAAAGGGGTAATCGACGCATCTGACCCCGGCAGTTGCACATTTCACCCGCCGCTGCGGTCACGGTGTTGCCGCGCAAAGGGTTATCCCCAATTATGCTGTACCACAGCAACGTACGGTCGATAGCTGGTACAGGTTCCGTCAATTTTGCTAAGTGCAGTTCGTCATGACCGCTATCCCACAGGGCTTACCCAGCACACGGCTAGGGGATAGGATGAATTGCGGGTCGGTAAGCGATTTTGTTGCAGTAGTGGGGGTTTCATCATCAATATCAAGAAGATCGGAGCGGAAGCGGCGATCGTTTCAGCATTGGCTTTCACCGCAGTAGGAATGGGCGCGGGGGTAGCCAGCGCCGATCAACCTGTGCCCAGCACCCCGGGGATGACGTGGAAACTCGATCACGGTCACGGCCACGGCCGCGGTGGTGATTGGGATTGGGGCGACGAAGGGAACGGCGGCTGGAACGGCGGTTGGAACGGCGGTTGGAACGGCGATTGGAACGGCGGCTGGCAGGGTCCAGGACCGTGCGGCGCCGGGTATTGGGTGCCGCCTGCCGTGTGGCAGTGGGTGCCGCCCGCGGCGTGGGGGTGTTGACGCGCTCAATCTGACGTCAGCGCCTCGAAGATCTCGCTGTAGTGCAGATGTGCCATGAAGTGACCGCCGTCGCGAATATTCAAGGTGGCGTTGGGGATTCGCGTAGCAAGGCGGTGCGGCCAGCTAGCGTTGACGAGTTCGTCGCTCGTTCCCGCCCAAACGTCTACAGGAACCGTGAGTTCCTCGGGAGTAAACCCCCACGGGCGTATCCAGGCCCGATACTCCTCGACAGCACCCGACGGCTGCCTCATCGCCTCACGTGACATCCGGGAGAAGGCGCCGAACCCTTGGTCGCGGATGACCGCGCCGTCGGCCGGTCCCAGCTCCCGCGCTCCCACCCGCGCATACCACGTCGGCGCGACGCCGGCCACCGACCGCATCACCCGGAACCACTGTGCCGCGAGCCACGGCGCCCGCAGGGACGTCCGGGTCAGGTACCGGTCCATGGCAGGCAGCTCGTCGAACACTCCTGGCTCGGTCAGCGGCAGCGCCCCTGCAATGATGGCGACCCGCGCGACCCGAGGCTGCAGTGCGTGACCGACCGCGGCCGCGTACTGCCCGCCCATCGACCAGCCCATCACGGCGTAGCGCTCTACGTCGATCTGATCGAGCAGTTCTGCGACGTCGCGCGCCCAGTCAAGGACGGTGCGGCCAGGCTGTGGA
>JAVXWV010000499.1:0-3208 GCA_032230775.1 Mycobacterium sp.
GGGTGCTGGACCGCGACCACGCCCTGATCTTCTTGATCTCGCACCGCTCCTACCTGGATCAGTTCTCCTTTCCGCCACGCCTTACGCAGGGCGGCATTGCGCCGACGTTTGGGCTGGCCGGCGCCAACCTAAATTTCTTTCCGCTGGGCACATTGGCCCGACGTAACGGGTTCATCCCCATTCGGCGCGCGACGGGCGACATGCCCGCCTACCGGGTGGCCCTGCGCGCCCTCGTCGGCCGGATGGTGTCTGACGGCCGCAACCTGGTGTGGTCGATCGAGGGCGGCCGGACGCGCACCGGCAAACTGCGGCCACCGCGATACGGGTTGCTGAAGTATGTGACCGACGCGGTCGAATCCGTGCACTCGGAGCAGACCCTCGCCATCCCGGTGTCGATCCTCTTCGACCAGTTGCCGCTGCACGAGGTCAAACTGATGGTCGAGGAGTCGCGCGGACTTCCCAAGCGGCCAGAGAACGTGCGCTGGCTGTTCAGTTACGCGCGTGGCCTGCGGCATCGCCTCGGACGCATCTACATCAACTTCGGCGCACCGGTGCCGCTGCACGAGCGAATGGTCGCGTTGCGCGCGGAGGGCTTGACCGATCGGCAGGTGGTCGAACGCGTCGCGCTGGACATCTGCCATCGTCTCAACCAGGCCACGCCGGTGTCTGCGACGGCCGCCGTGAGCGTCGCGATGCTCGGCGCCGACCGTGCCCTGACGCTCGACGAAGTGTGCGCCACCGTCGCACCGTTGGCGCGTTATCTTGTCGCCCGGGGTTGGCCCGTTGCAGGGGGTGCCGACCTCACCGACCGTGCCACGGTGTCGCAGACGCTGCACGACTTGGTCGGCTCTGGTGTGTTGACCAGCTACGCCGAGGGGCCGGAGACGGTTTGGGGGATTGGCGACGACCAGCATCTGATTGTCTCGGTATACCGCAACAGCGCGATTCATGTCCTGGTGTCCAGAGCGATCGCCGAACTGGCCTTGCTCGCGATCGTGCGGACACCGGGAGCAACCAAGCGCACGGGGTGGGAGAAGGCGTTGGCGGTGCGCGAAATGCTCAAGTTCGAATTCTTCTTCGCCGGCCGCGACGAGTTCGCCGACGAGTTGTGGCGTGAGTTCGCGATCATGACTGGACGCAGCCAAGACCCGAACGCTCCGCTCGATACCGAAGAGGCCGCCCGGAGCCTGAATGAAAGCGACCTGCTGGTGGCCCATCTGGTGCTCAGGCCGTTCGTCGACGCCTATCGGGTCGTGGCCGAGGAGTTGGTGAACCTCGGCACCGGTGGCGGCGTCGACGAACAGGAACTGCTCAAGAGGTGTCTGCGCCTGGGCCGGCAATGGGCGCTCCAGCATCGCATCACCGAGGAGTCGGTGTCCGGGGAGATGTTCAGCACCGCATTGAGAATGGCGCGCCACCGCGGTTTGCTCGACCCCGAGGGCGGCGCAGACAACATCGCGGATCGTCGGTCGGCCCTCGTCGCCGAGCTTGACGACCTACAGCGGTCGATCGGTGAGTTGGCGCGGATTCGTCGCGATTTCGTGCGGGTGTGAGGAAGTCGACGGGAAATCCAGCTTTTCGCCCGGGTAACCGTTTGGTAATATGGTTAGACCATAACTTCTGGACAGTGACCTGGCTTTCAATGAAGAGAGGCAACCGATGACCGAGTTCACCGACATTTCCTACGAGGTCGACAACGGCCTGGCCTGGATCACCATCAATAGGCCGGAGCGATACAACGCCTTTCGGGCGCGCACCCTCGACGAACTGATCCGGGCGTTCAAATTGGCGTGGGGAAGCCCCGACGTCGGAGTGATCTGCCTCACGGGGGCCGGGGAAAAGGCGTTCTGTACCGGAGGAGACCAGAAGCAGCGGGCCGAGACCGGCGATTACGGACCGTCGGAAACCGGCCTGTTCGAGGTGGATACGTTGCATCGGGTCATCCGGGACGTGCCCAAGCCTGTCATTGCCGCCGTGAATGGGTTCGCGATCGGCGGAGGCCATGTCTTGCACGTGCTGTGCGATCTGACGATTGCCGCAGACACCGCGGTGTTCGGGCAGAACGGCCCTCGGGTCGGTTCGTTCGACGCCGGATTCGGCACCGGCTATCTGGCGCGCGTAGTCGGCGAGAAGCGTGCCCGCGAGATCTGGTTCTTGTGCCGCCGCTACTCGGCGGAGCAGGCAGAGAAGTGGGGACTGGTCAACAAGGTAGTGCCCGCCGACGAGCTCAAGTCGGAGGTGCGGGCGTGGGCCGATGAAATCTTGATGCTCTCGCCGACGGCTTTGAAGATATTGAAGCAATCGTTCAACACCGACACCGAACAATTCGCGTCGGTCGGCCAGATGGCGTACTCGAGCCTGAAGCTCTTCGGCGAGACGCCTGAAGCGCAGGAGGGTGTTAGCGCTTTCAACGAAAAGCGGGTTCCCGAATTCGCTGCCTACCGAGGCAACTGAGCCAGGGATTGGGATGCGATGTTCAACGTCGAACAGCGCGCGTCGGACGCCGACGAGTCCGGCCGGTCGCTGGCACCGGTCGTCATCTCGCTGCTTAACACCTATGCCGGATTGTCCTTGGCGGTAGCGGGTTTAGTGCTGGACACGACGGCCCTGGTCGTCGGGGGCCTGATCCTCGTCATGTCCGCTGCGGTACTGATCCGCATGCCCGGATCCAAGCGCAGGCGAAAGGATGATTCGTGCGAGTCATTGCGTCCATCGATGAGGCTATTGAGGCCGTCGGCCAGGAACTCGGTGTTTCCCAATGGGTTTCCGTCGATCAGGAACGCATCAATGCGTTCGCCGACTCCACCGGCGACCACCAGTGGATCCACGTCGACGTTGAGCGAGCCCGCACTGAAAGTCCTTATCGCGCAACGATCGCGCACGGGTTCTTGACGCTGTCCCTCATTCCCGCGTTGAGTAAGGACAACTACAGGGTCGACAACGCGAAGATGGGCATCAACTACGGACTCAACAAGGTGCGCTTCCTCGCGCCGGTTCCCGCGGGCAGCCGGGTCCGGTTGCGTTCGGACCTCATGGACGCGAAGAAGGTCGACGACACCACGGTCGACCTGACGGTGCGCCAGACGGTTGAGCTCGACGGCTCCGATAGGCCCGCAGCGGTGGCGGAGGTCATCGCCCGGATGGTCTTCTAAAGCCGAATCGCGGCACGTCGTGCGGCGTAAACTCGGCCTCTGATGGCTTCATGGCC
>JAVXWV010000577.1:0-2719 GCA_032230775.1 Mycobacterium sp.
CGCACCCGTTTTCGACGCCTCGGGCGAGGCGACGGGGGCGATCGGCCTTGTGGTGGCCGCGGCACGCTGGCCGCTGGTACCCGAGGCCATCGACGCGCTGCGTGACACCGCGCGGTCGGTCTCGCGAGAATTGGGCGCGCCGGTGTGGCCGCCCCGCCGTTCCCCCTAGTCGAAAGAAAATCGGAATGAGTGTCTGGTTTGTCACTGGTGCATCCCGCGGATTCGGCGCAGAGATCGTCGAAAAGGTGCCTGCCGCAGGGCATTCAGTCGTCGCAACTGCCCGCGATCCGCAGGCCATCGCGGCCCGGTTCCCCGACGCCGTGACGGATCGCAAACTCCACCGTCACTCCTCGCTGGTCATCCGGTCGCCGATGAACGAGAGCAGCCGCGGATCGTCGGACGTGAACCGATCGACCTCCTCGCCGCCGTCACACCGCAACAGCGCCACCGTGACGCGGCCGCCCTTCCGGGAGATGAGTGCCCAAACTGCGCCGGAGTCCTGCCAGCGTTGAAGTTCTGCGACCCGATCGACGTGCATCGTTCTACGATTCCACGGCATGAGTCGCGGTTCCGGCATCGGGGTTGCGCGGGTGTACGACGAACCCGGTCCCGACGACGGTCAGCGGGTGCTGGTGGACCGGCTGTGGCCGCGGGGCTTCCGCAAGGAGGACCCGCGGATTGGTCGATGGATTTCGAAGGTCGCGCCGTCCACCGAGCTGCGCAAGTGGTACTCCCACGAGGCCGCACGGTTCGACGAATTCGCCGACCGCTACGCACACGAACTGGAGTCGGAGGAGGGGGCCGCGGCACTCGCCGAACTGCGCGACGTGGTGCGCGCGGGCCCGGTCACCCTTGTGACCGCTGCGCGCGATCTAGACGGCAGCCACGTCGCGGTACTCGCCCGACTGCTGTCATAGCTCGCGACGTGAGACGATCGCCCGATGCGGCTGGGACTGCACGCCCTTGGCATCGGTTCAGGCGCGACCCGCGCGGTCATCGACGCTGTCGCTGCCGCCGCCGAACGATGTGGCTTCGCGACATTGTGGTCGGGCGAGCATGTCGTGATGGTCGACCGGTCGGCGTCGCGCTACCCCTACTCCGACGACGGACAGATCGCAGTGCCTGCCACGGCGGACTGGATCGACCCGATGATCGGGCTGAGTTTCGCCGCCGCAGCCACGTCGACCATCGGCATCGCGACGGGCGTGCTGTTGCTTCCCGAACACAATCCCGTGTTGATCGCCAAGCAGGCGGCCACGCTGGACACCCTTTCCGGCGGCCGGTTCACGCTCGGCGTCGGTGTCGGCTGGTCGCGCGAGGAGTTCGACGCACTCGGAATCCCCTTCGAGCGGCGCGCGGCGCGGACCGCGGAGTACGTCGCGGCGATGCGGACGCTGTGGCGAGACGACGTCGCCTCGTTCGAGGGTGAATTCGTCGGTTTCGAATCCGTGCGAGTCAACCCCAAACCCGTTGTGGACAGGCGCATTCCCGTCATCCTCGGCGGAAACAGCGACGCGGCGCTGCGCCGCGTAGTCGCATGGGGCGACGGCTGGTACGGATTCAACCTCGGCGGAGTCCGCGAAGTCGCCGAACGGATCGCCTTCCTCCAGCGGCTGTGCGACGACAGCGGACGCGATCGCGCCGAACTGCGGCTGGCCGTGGCGCTGCGCGACCCGACTGTCAACGATGTCCGCCCGCTCGCGGATCTGGGCGTCGATGAACTGGTCGTGGTGGATGGTCCGCCCGAGGACGCCGCCGCAGCAGCCGACTGGGTGGCGGCGCTGGCCGACAAATGGAGCCCCAACGGGAGGTAACCCAATCAGTAGTCGTAACTGGCCAGCGCGGTCCCGCCGCGGCGCTCGCCGCCGTCGATCGTCACCAGCGCGGGTACCAACTCGCTGGTGACCAAACCGTGTGGCTCGGTGAGGGCATCGATGATGTCGAAGCTCGCGGCGATGCGCTCGGGGCTGTCGACAACGATGGTCACGACCGGCACTTGGCGGGTTAGTTGAATCAACTTGTCGCCGTGGGGTTTGTGGTCGCCGTGAAATCCCCAGATGCCGCGCAGCACGGTCGCACCGGTGGCGGCGCCCGAGTCGAACAGCCTCTGGACGATGGCGCGGTGAATCGGCACGCCGTCGTGCAGGGTGGCCTGCGAGGTGTAGACCATCAGCTTCTGCCATAGTGCGCGCCCGCCGCCGTCGGTGGCCGGTAGGGCTGTCGGGCGAGTCACGAGTTGGCCGTCGCGTTTGCACAGCTGTGCTCGTTCGATCGTCAAGAGAGGTTGGCGCAGCATCGCCTCGAGTTCGGGGATTGCGTTGATAGCCTGTTCACCTGTGCCGATCGCGATGATCATGACGGGAACATCGGCGTTGCGATTGAAGAAGTGGGCGCGTTGACGCTGTCCACCCTTGGTGCCGTCGACGCCGAGAAACACTGAGGCCCCAGCGAATCCGTGCCGGTGCAGCAACTCGCATACGGCTTGGTGCGCCGGTTGTGCCGAGACCCGGTCCTGCCGCCCGACGTAGACGGTGAGTTTCACAGTGTCGGGCGGTGTCGACGCTTCGGACCCGACAAGGAGACGTGCGCGCTCGAGCGTGACGAGCCCGCGCGTCGTCATCGCGACGGCGCGGTCGGCGAGCGGGGCGATCTTGTCGGCGCGATCCACCGCGGCGATCGCGATCGGCGAATCCTCCGACGCGCTCAGTGACTGGTCACT
>JAVXWV010000585.1:0-3755 GCA_032230775.1 Mycobacterium sp.
CGAGGGTGGTGAACTCGTCGTCGGCGCCGGTGACGGCGCACGCGCTCGCGAGGTCGAAACCGCCTGCGAACACCGAACATCGGTTGAGCAGCGTCTTCTCATCTTCGGCGAGCAGGTCGTAGGACCATTGCACCGCGTGGTGCAACGTCTGATGGCGTTCCAGCCCGCGCCGTGAGCCCACCAGCAGCCGGAACCGATCGTCGAGACGATCGCGGACCTCGGTCACCGTCATCGACAACATCCGCGACGCAGCCAACTCGATCGCCAGCGGAATCCCGTCGAGCCGACGGCAGATCTCGACGACGGCGCCCGCGCTGTCATGTGCGCTCAATACGATTTCCGGTGCCACGTGCTGCGCCCGCTCGGCGAATAGCGCCGCTGCCTCCGAATCGGCGCCGGTATTCACCAGCGACGGCACCGGCCAGAGTTGTTCGTCGGAGGTCCCCAGCCCCTCTCGGCTCGTGGTAAGGACGCGCACCGTCGACGAGTGTTCGACGATCGCATCGATCAGGTCTGCCGCCGCATCGAGGACGTGTTCGCAATTGTCGAAGACCAACAGCCGCGAGCGTCCTTCCATTACCGACGCAATGCTTTCCGATAGGCTCATTCCGGGCTGTGGGGTGATTCCGAGTGCAGCGGCAGTTGCTTCTGGGACTGCGGCCGGATCGCCGACTGGAGCTAGCTCGATCACCCAAACCCCATCGGGGAACTCGGATCTCAGGCGTGCGGCGACCTCCAACGCGAGCCGTGTCTTTCCGACCCCGCCGACGCCGGTCAAGGTAACCAGCCGGTTTGCCTTGATAGCGGTTTCCAGCTCAGCGACGGCCATCTCACGGCCGACGAAGCTGGTCGTCTGCGGTTTGAGATTGCCCGGTATTGAATACTCGGTCTTCAGCGGCGGGAAGTCGGTGCGCAGTCCGGGGGCCCGGACCTGGAACAGCTCCACAGGCCTCGCGATGTCGCGCAGTCGTCGCTGGCCCAGTTCCGCCAGACCCACTCCGCTGAGCAGGCTCGCTGTCGTTCCGTCGAGCAAGATCTGGCCGCCGTGCCCGGCTGCCATGACGCGAGCGGTGCGATTGAGCACCGTGCCGAAATAGTCGCCTCCACGCAGTTCGGCCTCACCTGTCGCGATGCCCATCCGGACTGGCAACTCTAGGGCACGCTGTGCGTCCACTGCGGCATCGACAGCGGAACGGGGAGAGCCGAATACAGCGCACATTCCGTCGCCGGTGTAGTTGAACACCTTCCCGTCATTGGCTGCGACGGTCGCACGCAGGACTTCGTTGTGAGCCTCGAGCGCAACCCGCATCGCGTCGGCGTCGGCCTCCCACCGCCGGGTCGACCCCTCGATGTCGGTGAACAGAAATGTGAGGACGCTCATAGCGACTCGTCCGTATGTAGGAGATTTCCGCGGGCAAGCTCGATCTGCTCGAAGGCGTACGCCACCATGCCGGCGTTGGTCATGCTCGTGCCGTTGTGCGCGAGTGCCGCATACGTTTCGTCGCCGAGGACCTCCCGCAAGTGGGCAAGTACCCCGTCGATCTCTGGGTAGGCCGCGCGTGACAGGGGCGTCGCACCGAATTCGCCTATGGTGACGGCTGGTTCGAGGACGCCGAGCCGGTCGAGCAAGATGGCGAGGATGGCAAGGGGAGTGCGTAGGATCGACAGGTTTCCGGAATCGTAGAAGTTGCGGATTGCGAGTGTCACATAGTCGAACGCATCGACAGGTTCACCATGGAGCACCGCGAGCATCGCAAGGCTCACCGCGATAAAGGATCGGGTCTGGCGGGTGCCACTGTCCTGACCGACCTGCATCGCCCGACGGAACAACTGATACGCAGATTTGGGATCTGTGTCGCGGCAGGCCATCCCGCACGCCAGAAGCGCCCAGCTCCTCATATGAGGGTTGTCGGTGGCGTCGGCTACGGCCTGCAGGCCGTCCGCTGCCACCCTCGCCGCGGCGTAATCCCCTGCGACGACGAGTGCGATCACCAGAGAACCTCGGGTATACGGGCGCGTGCCTCCTTCACGTGCGATAAGTTCGTCGCACACCGAAACCCACCGCTCAGGTTGCCCTGATGTGATGTACGAGCCGCCTATCGATGCCGCCATGCCGTAGGGAACTTCGTCGAAGCGGCCACTGTCGATTGCCTCCCGCGCGGCGTCGCTGTAGCGGACGGCGTCTTCGATCCGGCCAGTCACGAAGGTTTGTGCTGCGATCACATAGAGGTGCGCCAGCCGCGGATGGTCGACAGCCCGTGCCGCCTCGATGATCTCCTCTGCCCAGCTGATGGATTCGAATTGCTCACACAGGGATCCCAGCATCGTCGCGTAGATCGCGATGCTGACAGCTGTGTCAAGTTCACCGGTGTCGGCGGCCCAGCGGAATGCGGCGCGCAAATTCGACAGTTCGACAGCGAACCACTCGTAGGCTTCGCGCTGGCGGGGGCTATCCCACAGCGCCATGACATCGGTTTCACGCTGCGCGAAGTACCACGCGTGCTCGTTGCGGGCTATCTCTGCCTCACCGAAGCCCACAAGCTGTTCCTGGGCGAACTGACGAATGGTTTCCAGCATCGTGAAACGGGTCCGCGAGGCCGATCTATCGGCAACGACGAGTGACTTGCGCACGAGGGCATCGAGTACGTCCAACGTGGCGAGGTCGTCTGTGGAACCGTCTACGGCACTAGCGCCGGCCAGATCGAACCCGCCTGCGAAGACCGAACACTTTGTCAGCAAGGTCTTTTCGCTGTCGCTGAGCAGGTCGTAGGACCATTGCACGGCGTGCCTGAGAGTTTGATGCCGCTCCAATCCGCGGCGCGACCCCACCAGGAGCCGGAAGCGATCATCGAGCCGGTCGCGCATCTCCGTTGCCGTCATCGACGCCATGCGGGACGCGGCCAACTCGATCGCCAACGGGATTCCGTCAAGTCGACGACAGATCTCCACCACCGCGTCAGCCTCACCGGGTGCGGTCAACGAAGCGTCGGGTGCAACGGTCTGTGCCCGATCGACCAACAATGTTGCTGCGGCCGAGTCGGCCCCGGAGTGAAAATCGAGGGATGGCACCGGCCAGATCTGTTCGTCATTGAGCCGCAGGCCTTCTCGACTGGTGGCGAGAACCCTGACCGTTGCTGACTGCCCAAGGACGGCATCGATGATGTCGGCCGCCGCATCGAGGACGTGTTCGCAGTTATCGAGCAGCAGCAGCCGGGACCGACCTTCGAGCGCACCGGCGATGCTTTCGGTAATGCTGAGTCCGGGCTGTTGGGTGATGCCCAGTGTTGCCGCAACCGCTTCGGGCACCGTGGCGGGATCACCCACTGCGGCCAGTTCGATCACCCACACGCCGTCTGGGAAGTCGCTTACGACATGTGAGGCGACTTCCAGCGCGAGCCGCGTCTTGCCGACGCCGCCGACACCGGTCAACGTCACGATGCGATGTGCCTTGAGCGCCGCGCGAACCTCGTCAACCTCTACCTCGCGACCGACGAAGCTCGTCGTCGGAGATCTCAGATTGCCAGGCGCCGCATCGACGGTCTTTAACGGTGGAAATTCGGTGCGCAGACCTTCGGCCTGGACCTGAAACATGTCTACTGGTCGGGCGATGTCGCGTAATCGGCGCTGTCCCAGTTCGATCAGCTCGATACCGCTGAGCAGACCCGCGGTCGCGCCGTCGAGAAGGATCTGGCCGCCGTGGCCTGCTGCCATCACCCGTGCGGTTCTGTTGAGCACCGTGCCGAAGTATTCGCCGC
>JAVXWV010000647.1:0-10518 GCA_032230775.1 Mycobacterium sp.
GGCTGACCAAGGTGCCCAGCCTCGACCTGTACCGCGAGCCCGATCCGTTCCGCATCCCGTGGCCGAGCGAGATCAAGACGCGGATCGATCTGCTGGAGCTGTTGACGACGTGGACGGCCGGTTTTCCCGAGCCGAAGACGTTCAGCCTGCGCGCCGCCCGGCTCCTCGCCGACCGGCGCGACGACTTCGACGTCATCCATGACAACCAGTGCCTCGGCACGGGGCTGTTGACGATCGCCCAACTTGGCCTTCCGGTGGTGGCGACCGTGCACCACCCGATCACCAGGGACAGGATCCTCGACGTGGCGGCCGCGCCGTGGTGGCGCAAGCCACTGGTTCGCCGGTGGTACGGGTTTGCGGCGATGCAGCAGAAGGTCGCCCTGCAGATCCCCGAATTGCTCACCGTCTCATCGACGTCGGCAGCCGACATCAAAGAGGACTTCGCGGTGTCCTCCGACCAACTGCACGTCGTGCCGCTCGGGGTGGACACCGAATTGTTCAAGCCCACTGAGCATCGCGTCCGCAATCGGATCATCGCGATCGCCAGCGCCGACGTGCCGCTCAAGGGCGTCAGCCATCTGCTGCACGCCGTTGCACGCCTTCGCGTCGAGCGGGACCTCGAGCTGCAACTCGTCGCGAAACTCGAGCCGAACGGACCGACCGAGAAGCTCATCGCCGAGCTCGGCATTTCCGACATCGTGCACAGCTCGAGCGGAATCTCCGACTCCGAGTTGGCCGACCTGCTCGCATCGGCCGAAATCGCTTGTATCCCTTCGCTGTACGAAGGGTTCTCGCTACCCGCCGTCGAGGCGATGGCCAGCGGCACACCGATCGTCGCAAGCCGCGCGGGCGCGCTGCCTGAGGTGGTCGGCGCCGACGGCGAGTGCGCGCGGCTCGTCCCGCCCGCCGATGTCGACGAGCTGACCGCGGTGCTCGGCGAACTCCTCGACTCGCCACTGGAATTGAAGCGCCTTGGCGCCAACGGCAGACAGCGTGCGCTCGACGTGTTCAGCTGGGAATCCGTTGCGGCGCAGACGGTCGCGGTTTACGAACAGGCTTGTAAGCGAGTCGCGGCATGCTGACGGTCGACTTCGACCGGCTCGCCATCGGTGCCGGCACGAAGGTGATCGACGTGGGCTGCGGTGCGGGCAGGCACAGCTTCGAGGCCTACCGCCGCGGCGCGGACGTCGTCGCCTTCGACCAAAACGCCGCCGATCTCAACGACGTCGACGAGATCCTGCAGGCGATGAAGGACAAGGGCGAGGCGCCTGAATCGGCGCGGGCCGAGGCGGTCAAGGGCGATGCGCTCGACTTGCCATACGCCGACGGCACTTTCGACTGCGTCATCGCTTCCGAGATCCTCGAACATGTCCCCGAGGACGATCGGGCGATCGCCGAGTTGGTTCGGGTGCTGAAACCCGGCGGAGCGCTGGCGATCACGGTTCCCCGCTGTCTGCCCGAGCGGGTCTGCTGGACGCTGTCCGACGAGTACCACGCCAACGAGGGCGGCCACATCCGGATTTATCGCGCCGACGCGCTGCGTGACAAGGTGCTCGGCCACGGGCTTCGGCTCACCCACACGCATCACGCGCATGCACTGCACTCGCCGTTCTGGTGGCTGAAATGTGCTGTGGGAACGTCGAAGAACGATCATCCCGCCGTCGCCGCCTACCACAAGCTGCTGGTGTGGGACATGATGAGCAGGCCATGGCTCACCCGCACCGCTGAATCCCTGCTGAACCCGCTGATCGGCAAGAGCGTGGCCCTGTACTTCAGGAAGCCCGAGGTGCCCGTTGCCGCTCTATGACGTGCCCGCAGTGCGCGGAGTTTTGACCCCCACGCAATGCCGCCAGACCGCGCAGTCGATCGCCGCAACACAGGAATCTTCCGGTGCCATCCCGTGGTTCGACGGTGGCCACACCGATCCGTGGGACCACATCGAGAATGCGATGGCGCTGACGGCCGCGGGCCTGCTGGACCAGGCGCGTGGCGCGTTTGACTGGTGCCGCACTGCCCAGCGGGCCGACGGGTCGTGGCCCATCCAGCTGCGCAACGGCGTCATCGAAGATGCCAACAGCGACAGCAACTTTTGTGCCTACATAGCAACCGGGGTCTGGCACCACGTCCTGGTCACCGGAGATAGACGCTTCGCCGAAGCCATGTGGCCCATCGTCGCCAAGGCCATCGACTTCGTGGTGGAACTGCAATTCCGAAGTGGTGAAATTTCCTGGGCCAGAAGCCCATCCGGCCCCGAACCCGAAGCCCTGCTGACCGGAAACTCCAGCATCTACCACAGCATCCGGTGCGCGTTGGCGTTGGCGGATTATGTGGATGACCCGCAGCCGGAATGGGAGGTTGCGGTCGGCCAGCTGGGTCACGCGATCGCGCGTCACCCGGAGGCATTCGTATCCAAGGACCGTTGGTCGATGGAGTGGTACTACCCGGTGCTCGGTGGTGCGCTGCGAGGCGGCGTTGCGCGGTCACGCATCGACGAGCGATGGGACGACTTCGTCGTCGCAGGCCTTGGCATCCGCTGCGTTGACGACCGGCCATGGGTCACCGGTGCCGAAACGTGTGAGCTGGTAATGGCATTGGATGCGATCGGCGACTCGGTGCGAGCGTACGAGCAGTTTGCGGCCATGCACCACCTCCGTGAGGAGGACGGATCCTACTGGACAGGGCTGGTGTTCGCCGACGGCAAGCGGTGGCCAGAAGAGCGCACCACGTGGACGGGTGCGGCGGTGATCCTGGCCGCCGATGCAATATCGTCCACCACCGCGGCAAGCGGCATCTTCCGCGGCGCGGACCTGCCCCGCGGCCTGGAGGGTGAGTACGACTGCGCCTGCGCTACCAGCGATCGATAGCAGGCTTCTGCGGCCGTTGCGCTGTCTTGGCGGCGGAGCGCTCCTAGTCTGTTTGGATGCGCTTGACGTGGCCGTTGACGGGCCGGTCGGAGGAGATGCAGCTCATCGCGGCGGCGATGTCGGACGCAGATGTCGCCGGAGTCGTCGTGTCGGGTACCGCCGGAGTCGGGAAGAGCCGCGTCGTCCGGGAGGCGCTGTCGAACGCTGCCTCGCGAGGTGCCGAGATCCGCTGGACGGTCGCGACCACCGCGGCTCGTGCGCTTCCTCTTGGTGCATTCGCTTCGTTTGCCGGTGACGGCTCGGCTCCCATCAGCACCCTTCAACTCGTGCGCGGTGTGATCGACGTGCTGACCGCGGCTCCACGTGGAACCCCTGTTGTCATCGCCGTCGACGACGTTCACCTACTCGATGAACTCTCGACATTCGTGCTCCAGCAAATCATTCAGCGCCGCACCGCGAAGGTATTGCTCACCGTCCGAGCTGAGGAGCCAGTTCCCGTTGGGCTGCAGGAGATGTGGATGCAGGACGACTTCCAGCGAATCGACCTTCAGCCGATATCTCGCGACGAAACCGTCACTCTGCTGACGGCGACGCTCGGCGGACCCGTTGACGCGGATGCGACGCGCCGGCTATGGAATCTGACGCGAGGCAACGTCCTGTTTCTGAGAAACATCATCGAACAAGAAGTGGCCGACGGGCGGCTCGCCCTGCAGCACGGTTTCTGGACGTGGACGGGTGCGCCTGTCGTATCTTCCGGCCTCGTCGAGGTGATCGAAGCACGGACGGGGGCGGTGCCGCCCGCCGTCGGTGAAGTGATTGACGCGCTGGCCGTAGGCGAGCCCATCGAGTTGGCGTCGCTGTGCAGAATCACAGATGCGGCAGCGGTCGAAGAGGCCGACGTGCACGGCCTCATCAAGCTCGACCGCGTTGACGACAGGATCGAAGCACGGGTTGCGCATCCGCTCTACGGCGAGGTGCGCCGAGCGCGCGCGCCGGCCACCAGATTGCGCCGATTGCGTGGACGAGTGGCCGCTGAACTCGGCCAGGGCGACGACCGCGACGACATGCGAACCGTGGTGCGGCGCGGCGCGCTGAGTCTGGATTCCGATCTCGAGCCGGACCCGGACCTGCTTGTCAGGGCGGCCCATGGCGCGGTGTGGCTGGCGGATTTACCGCTTGCCGATCGACTGGCGGACGCGGCAGTGCGTGCAGGGGGTGGCGCGGAGGCGTACATCATTCGCGGATGCAATCTCTCGGGGCTCAGCCGTGGCGACGAGGCTGACGCGGTACTTGCCAGCGTTCCGACTAGCGGCTTCACCGGTGCCGACCACGCCAGGCTCGCGTTCATCCGTGGGATGAATTTGATGTACACACTGGCCGACCCGGCACGCGCGAAGAAGCTTGTCGACGAGGTGGCGGTCTCAACGCCGCCGGACGAGCGAGCCTGTCTCGTCGCCTTCCTTGCGGTGTATTGGGCGGTGATGGGCAAACCGGAACTGGCGCTGAAGGCGTCGCGCGGTCTGGACCTGGACGAGCTACCCGCGGTCGTCGGCGCCCAGACCGCCGCATTGAGCGCCGTCGCCTCAGGAGACGCCGGCCGCATAGCCGACGCCGTCGCCGCGGCGGATGCGGGTTACGCCATCGTGGACCGCTCCTTCGACGCTGAGAACATGCGGTTCGTCATCGCCGACGGACATGTTGGCGCACTGCTGCAGTCCGGTCGGATAGCGGAGGCAGTGCTCGCCACCGACCGCTTGCGCCGACAATGGGCCGACCTCCCGGGACTCGTCCAGTTGCTCGGTGGTGCCGTGGCAGGCCGCGCCGCACTCGGCTCAGGTGACCTCGACACCGCGGGTGCGCTGCTGGAGCCGGTCGCCATGTTCCCCGAAGAGGCCAACGGCTGGGGGTACCGGTACTTCCTGCCCCGCACAATGGTTTTGGCCATGCGTGGCCTGGTCGATAGGGCTGCCGAGGCACTCGCAACGGCAGAGCGGCATCGACATCCGGTTATGCAATATCTGGACTACGAGTTGGGGCTGGCCCGGGCGTGGGTCGCCGCTTCCCAAGGGGTCGTGAGTGAGGCGATCTCCTTCGCGCGTTCAGCGGCCGAATCCGCTGCAGCCAGTGGCCAATTCGCGGCCGAAGTAGTCTGCCTGCAGACAGCGACGCAGTTCGGCGACCGCTCCGTTGAACCGCGTCTTCGAGAGCTAACCCGGATCGTTGAAGGGCCTCGCGCACGCCTCGCGAGCAGGTTCGCCGCAGCCCTGCATGCAGGCGATTGTGTCGAACTTGCCGCGGTGTCAGAGGATTTCGAGCAGATGGGCGACCTGATCGCCGCGGCGGATTCAGCTGCCCACGCCGCGTTGACTTATCGCAGTCAGGGCAAGCGTGGATCGGCTTTCACCTACGCGGCCCGCGCGCAGGCGCTGGCCGAGCAGTGCGGTGGGGCAGTGACGCACGCGCTTCGGCAGGCCGCCGAACCGCTGCCGTTCTCGGCACGGGAGCGCGAGATCATCACGATGCTGGCCCAGGGACTGACCAACCGCGAGGTCGCCGATCGTCTGTACCTTTCCGTCCGCACCATCGAAGGCCACATCTACCGGGCGATGGCCAGGGCGGGCGTGGCGAGTCGCGACGAGCTCGCGGCATTGATGCAGAGACGACAGCCTTGAGTTACTGCAACTCCTGGCCGGGCGTTCCCGAAGTCCGCTCCAGCACGCGCATGGAACCCATTGCCAACACCTCGCGGAAGTCGCCGGTGCCCAGTGCGCGCTGATAGATGTGGAAAGGGGCCTGGCCGCCGTCGTCCGGGTTAGGGAACACGTCGTGGATGATCAGCCCGCCGCCGACGTCGACCCACTTCGCCCAGCCGTCGAAGTCCCGTTGCGCCGCCTCTTCGGTGTGGCCGCCGTCAATGAACAACAGCCGCAACGGCGTTCGCCAACCCCGGGCCACGATCGATGACTTCCCGACCACCGCGACGACGTGATCGTCGAGTCGTGCGGCGTCAAGGGTGTGCCGCATTGTCGGCAGCGTGTCGAACAGTCCGGTGACCGGGTCGACCATCGACGTGTCGTGGTATTCCCAGCCCGGCTGGTGTTCCTCGGAGCCGTGATGGTGATCGACGGTGTAGACCACGCCGCCGGTCTGTTGCGCGGCGGCGCCCAAAAGCACCGTGGATTTGCCGCAGTACGTACCGATTTCGACGCCTGCGCCGTCGCCGAGATACTTCACGGTGGCGTCGTAAAGCGCGCGCCCCTCTTCGGCGGGCATGAAGCCCGTGACCTGTTCGGCGAGGGCGAAAAGTTCGTCTGTGCGGCTCATCGGGGTCCAACTTACCGTTGCTGGTGTACCGCAGTTGTAGTAGCGTCCGGACATGTGTCCGATCCGGCTCTGGAGTCGACTCGGCGCCGTCTGACCGCCAAACAGGCCGACACCGTCGATCGCCTGGGCAAAGCCGCGGTCGAGCTTCTGTGCCGTGAGGGATTTGCCGGTCTGACCGTGCGGCGGGTGGCCGCCGAGGCCGGTGTCGGGGCGGCCACGGCCTACACATACTTCTCGTCCAAGGAGCACCTCGTCGCAGAGGTCTTCTGGCGTCGGCTGGCCGCCTCGCCGCCTGCGGAACACGAATCAGACGAACCGGCTGCGCGCGTCTGCGACGTGTTGCGCCACATCGCACTGTTGGTCGCCGACGAGCCGGAGTTCGCGGGTGCGGTGACCAACGCGCTGCTTGGCAAGGAACCCGATGTCGAGGTGCTGCGTCAGCGCATCGGCAGCGATATTCGGGACCGGTTGGCCGCGGCGCTCGGGCCGGACACCGATCCCGACGTCATCGATTCCCTGGAGATGTTGTACTCGGGCGCGTTGGTGCGCGCGGGGATGGGTTACGCATCGTATGCGGATATCGCTGCGCGGCTGGAGAAGTCGGCGCGGCTGATCCTGCGTTAGCCGCGCCTGCCGAACATCGCCGTCGCAGCGGTGATGGCCGGCTCGACGATACCTCGCAAGTCGCGTCCGTCCTCGACGAACAGCGCCGTCAGCTCACGCAACCCGCCCAGCAGGATCAGCGCCAACGGCCGTGAGACCGGCGGCAGGTTGGCGCGCCGGAACCCCGGGCTGTCGCTGAGATCCACCAGCATGTCGGTGAGGTGCTCCATCGCCAACCGATTCAGCGGCAGGGCCTTCGCCCCGAGCGCAGGCGCCTCCCGGATCCAGCTCAGCGTGATCGCGGGCCGCGACGCGATGTGGTCGACGTAAGCGACGGACGCCTGGCCGATCTGCTCCTGCCAATCGGCCTCGGGATCGGTGGCCGCCCTGATATTCGCGATCAAGTTTTCGTTGTTCCGCCGGAGCACTTCGATCAGGCACTCTTCCTTGCTGCCGAACTGCTCGTAGAAGGTGCGCTTCGAGGTGCGCGCGTGCCGGACGATGTCGGCGACGGTGGTGTCGCGATACCCGCGTTCACCAATCGATGCGGCCAGCCCGTCGAGCAACCGGTCACGAAACGCAGAGGACGCGTCACCAACAGATACTCCCCTGTCGAGCGCTGTAGTCATTTCGCCTCCTCAAGACCCTTGCGCATGCTTGGTACTAAGCGGTACCGTACTACACACACCCACGGTACATCGTAGTACCAAGGAACCGGCTGGAAGTGATTCACGATGACCGACACGGCAGTGAGCGTCGACACCGAGGCCCCAACGACTCCCGGCAAGATGCCACCGGTTATGCGGCTGCCGAAGCCCGTCCAGGGAGTTCTGCTGGCCGGCTTCAGGCGGTGGTTCCAGCGGAATGCGCAGAAGCGATACGGCCCCGTCTTCGCCATCAATGTCCCGTTCTTCGGCCGCAGCGTGGTCGTCTCCGACCCCGCGCTGGCGCGACAGGTCTTCCTCGCGAGCACCGACGACCTGCTGAACGTGCGGCCCAACCTCAGCAGGATCTTCGGACCGGGTTCGGTGTTCGCGCTGGACGGCAAGGAACACCGCGCCCGCCGCAAGCTGCTCGCCCCGCCGTTTCACGGCCAGAGCATCAAGAACTACGAGAAGGTCATCGAGGAGGAGACGCTGCGCGAGACGGCGAATTGGGCTGAGGGCGCCGAATTCCCGACGCTGGAACCGATGAACAGGATCACGCTGAATGTCATCCTGCGCACCGTATTCGGGGCCGACGGCGCGGAACTTGACTTCCTGCGCACAATCATTCCGCCGTGGGCCAAGCTGGGGTCGCGGATGGCCACCCTGCCGGAGCCGCCATTCAGCACGGGGCCATACAGCCCGTGGGGCAGGCTCGCGGAATTCCGCCGCAGCTTCGACCGCACCGTTTTCGCACTCATCGACAAGGCCAAAGCGGACCCGCGCCTCGAGGAGCGCACCGACATTCTGGCGCTTCTGCTGCGCAGCACTTACGACGACGGCAGCCCGATGTCGGGCCAGGATGTCTCCGACGAGTTGCTCACGCTGCTCGGTGCCGGCCATGAGACCACCGCGTCAACCCTTGGGTGGGCGTTCGAGCGGCTGCGCCGCCATCCCGACGTCCTCGCCAAGCTGATCGAGGAGAACGACGAGGGTGGCAACGAATTCCGCCACGCCACCATCCAAGAGCTGCAGCGGAGTCGGACCGTCATCGACTTCGCCGGCCGCCACGTCAGGGCGCCGCACTTCGATCTCGGCGAATGGCGGATTCCGCACGGCTACACGGTGATGATCGCCATCGCCAACGTGCATGCCAATGCCGACGTGTTCCCGGATCCCGAGCGCTTCGACCCCCAACGATTCGTCGGAACCAGGGCGCCGACCGCATGGGTGCCGTTCGGTGGCGGAACCCGCCGCTGTATCGGCGCCGCGTTTGCCAATGTCGAGATGGATGTGGTGCTGCGGACAGTGTTACGGCACTTCGTGATTGAGACCGACGACGCCCCGGACGAGAAGATCCACTTCCGGGGCATCGCCTTCACGCCCAAGGACGGCGGCCGCATCGTGGTGCGTCGCCGCGAGACGGCCTAGACCTCCGCGCGCTTCGGCAGCTTCCAGCCGGGCCGCGGGAAGTGGCAGGTGTACCCGCTCGGGTAGCGCGCGAGATAGTCCTGGTGCTCCGGCTCGGCTTCCCAGAAGTCGCTCGCAGGCGTCACCTCGGTCACCGCCCTGCCCGGCCACAGCCCTGACGCGTTCACGGCGGCGATGGTGTCCAGCGCCACGCGCTTCTGGTCATCGTCGACGTAGAAGATCGCCGACCGGTAGCTGGTGCCGACGTCGTTGCCCTGACGGTTCTTCGTGGTCGGATCGTGGATCTGGAAGAAGAACTCCAGCAGGTTGCGGAAATCCGTCTGCGAAGGGTCGTAGACGATCTCGATCGCCTCGGCGTGGCCGGGGTGGTTGCGGTATGTCGCATTCGCGTTCTCCCCGCCCGTGTAGCCGACGCGCGTCGAGACCACACCGGGCTGCTTGCGGATCAGATCCTGCATGCCCCAGAAGCAGCCGCCGGCAAGGATCGCCTTCTTGTACTCGCTCACGCCTGTGCCTCCTGATTCACGAAAAGCTTCCTGTACTGGCCGTATCCCTCGGCATCGAGGTCGTCGAGATGGATGAACCTCAGCGAAGCCGAGTTGATGCAGTAGCGCAACCCACCCTCGCCGCGCGGGCCGTCATTGAAGACATGTCCCAGGTGACTGTCCCCACGCGCGGAGCGCACCTCGGTGCGGATCATCAAGTGGGACAAGTCGCGCTTCTCGACAACGTAGTCGGAGCCGTCCGGCTCCCGAATGGGCCGAGTGAAGCTCGGCCAGCCGGTGCCGCTCTCGAACTTGTCGACAGAGGCGAACAACGGCTCGCCGGACACCACGTCGACGTAGATGCCCGGCTCGTGGTTGTCCCAGTACTCGCCGGTGAACGGCCGCTCGGTGCCATTCTTCTGCGTCACCTGGTACTGCTCGGGTGACAGCGCCTCGACCGCTGCCGGATTCTTGTTGTATTCCTTTGCCACAGACCCTCCTAAGTTGGCAAGCCGTACAACCTCAACCTGGGTTCAGTTAGTTCCTCGCGTCACCCTGCGTCACACATTCGTCACCGCCTACCGGCTCGCACCTTGTCCACGACCGCGACGATCTTGCCGGCGACGACTTGTGGCGCGTAATGCATGATGTCGTGGCCGCTGCCAGGAACGATCACATTCTCCGTCGCGAGGGTCTCGGCCAGCAGGCTGTTTGCCTGATGGATCTGGAACTTGGTGTAGTCGTCGGGCCCCAGGTCCGCCGGTGGCGGGAACTTGTCGGAACTGAGCACGATCGTAGGCACCTTCGGCAACGGTGGCGCCACCTTGAGGCGGGTGTATGCGTCGACAACGAGAAAGCCCTCACCGTCTGGCTCGGGCGTCCGCGCTCGACCCACCTGATTGAACTCGGCGTCCTGTTCGGGTCTACCCAGTCTCGGTTGGAACTCCGACGTCGGGTCCACAAAGACCAGACCGCTGACCAACTCGGGGTGCAGGCGGGCAAGCAAGTCGGCGATGAGTCCGCCGTACGAATGGGAGACAACCACCAACGGCGTCGGAAGATGAACCGCCGCAATCAGTTTCACCACGTCGTCGACGTCCTGCTGGATCGAGTGCGGTTGCGGGACAGGGGTGGACCGTTCCGTCCCCGCAAATCGCGTGTTGGGCC
>JAVXWV010000652.1:0-11149 GCA_032230775.1 Mycobacterium sp.
CCACCGGCTCGGCGTGCACGACGGCGGTGACTCGGGTGCCGCGGTAGTCGACGTCGACGGGGTCACCGACCTGCGTCTTGACGGGCAGCCATGCATAGGCAATGGTGCGCCCGATGGTGGCCGAATAGCCTGCGCTGGTGACATATCCGGCGCAGCCCCCGTCGACGTAGACGGGCTCCTTGCCCTGCGCGACGGCGGCGGGATCGTCGAACACGATGCTGCGCAGAACAATCGGCAGCGCATCACCGAGCGCCGCCTTGCCAACGAAGTCGTCTTTGGTCATCCGCACCGCGAAGTCCAGGCCTGCCGCCGCGGGCTGGTGTTCGGCGGTCATGTCGGTCCCCCACAGCCGGTAGCCCTTTTCGATGCGCAGGCTGTTGAAGGCGATGCGTCCTGCGGCGATGACTCCGTGAGGTTGGCCCGCTTCTGCCAGCAGATCCCACAGCGCCGCACCGTATTCGGCGCTGGTGTAGATCTCCCAGCCGAGTTCGCCGACGTAGGACACCCGCAGCATGGTGACGGGGATGGCGTCGAGGTAGGTCTGCTTGGCCCTGAAGTACTTGAACGCGTCGTGGGACAGGTCGTCGGGACACAAAGGCTGGACCATGTCGCGGGCGAGCGGCCCCCAGACGCCGATACAACAGGTGCCACCGGTGATGTCGCGGAGCGTTACACCGCGCACGTGAAGAGCGGAATGACCGGGGTCGGGTAGGTGGCGGCTGAACCAGTCGAAGTCCATCGGCCCGTTGACGGCGACCTGGAAGGCGTTCGGGCCCAGCCGGGCGACGGTGATATCGCTTCGGATGCCACCGGTTTCGTCGAGCAGCAGCGTGTAGGTCACCGAGCCGACGCTCTTGTCGACGTTGTTGGTGGTCATCTGCTGCAGGAAGGCCGCGGCGCCGGGACCCGACACCTCGTACCGAGTGAGTGGCGTCATGTCGTACATGGCCACCCGCTCCCTGGTCCAGTGCGCCTCCGCGATGGAGATGGGTGACCAGAACCGCGACGACCAGTCGTCGCGCTCGGGGCACGCCAGCCCGTCGGCGAAAAGCCGTTGCGCCAGTTCGGCGTTGGCCTCGAACCAGGCAGGCCGTTCCCAGCCTGCACCCTCGTAGAAGTAGGCCCCGAGTTCCTTCTGCCGCTCGTAGAACGGGCTGGTCCGCAGTCCGCGCAGCGCGGTGCGGTACTGGTTCGGGTGGATGATGTCGTAGACCTCGATGAAGGCCTGTGAGCTGGTCTGCATGATGAACTTCGGGCTGCGGGCGATGTCCTCGAAGCGGTAAAGGTCGCATTCGTGTACGTCGATCGACGGGGTGCCATCGATGATCCACTCAGCGGTGGCCTTGGCAACGCCTGCAGAATGCGTCACCCAGACCGCCTCGGCGACCCAGAACCCGGCCAGCTCACGATGCTCCCCCATGATGGAGAAGCCGTCAGGGGTGAACGAAAAGATGCCGTTGAACGCCTCTTCGACCTTCGAATCACCCAGTGCGGGAATGAGTTCCCGCGCTTCGTGCCACGCCGGTGCGAAGTCTTCCTCGGTGAACGGCAGCATCGACGGCATCGGCTCTCCGGCGGTGTCGGACATCAGCGTCGACATGTCGACGGGCATCGGCTTGTGGCTGTAGGACCCGATGCCCATGCGGTCGACGTGTTCGCGGAAGTACAGGTCCTGGTCCTGGTGGCGCAGGATGGGCAACCCGGCTTCGGACAGTTCGGTGTTGCGTCCGACGAGCGCACCGATCTGACCGGTCCGCGCATACTGGTGGGCCATCGGCACCAGCGGGACGACGAGGCCGACCTGCTTGGCCAGCTGCGCACCCCAGAAGCCTGCCGCGCACACGACGATGTCGGCATCGATGACGCCGGCATTCGTATGTACGCCCGTCACGCGGCCGCCGGCCTCGACGATGCCGAGCACTTCGGTGTGCGGACGGAACGTCGCGCCCCTGGCGGTGGCGTTTCGCGCCTGCGCCTCGCCGGCGCGCACCGCCTTCGCCAGTCCATCGGCAGGCGTGTGAAATCCGCCGAGGATGCAGTCGCGGTCCAGCAGCGGGTGCTTCTCGACGCATTCGGTCGCGGTGAGCAGTCGCCCGTCGATGCCCCAGGCCTCGGCCCAGCCGGCCTTGCGGTGTAGATCGGCCCAACGTTCCGGGGTGGTCGCGACCTCGAGTCCGCCCACTGCGTTAAATGCCCAGCCGTCGGGATGGGTGAGGGCACCGAATTTTTCGACTGTGTAGCGCGCGAAGGCGCTCATGGTCTTCGACGGGTTGGTCTGGAACACCAGACCGGGCGCGTGCGAGGTCGATCCGCCGGTGGTGAACAGCGGTCCGCGGTCGAGGACGGTCACGTCGGTGTAGCCGCGTGCGGTCAGTTCATCCGCCAGTGAGGTACCGACGATGCCGGCACCGATCACGACAACCTTGGGCATGGGCTGGCCCCTTATGGTGTTGCGTATTGCGCAACGTGTATTGCTGGACGCAACACATGATTCTCCGGTGGGCAGCATCACGTCAACAGGGACACGCAGAATTAACGGCGCGACTAGCGAGCGCGCAGGCCGTCGAGCACGAAACCGAGATGGCGACGCCACACCTCGTCGTCGCCGTTCGACATCGCGATGACTTTCGACATCGCGCCGATCATCGTGGCCAGGTCGCCCGCATCGAAGTCCGGCCGAAGGACGCCGGCTTCCCTGGCCCGGTTCACCACCGACGCCAAAACTCCCCCGGCGCGACCGCATTCGGCGCCGACATCGACCGGACCGGTGGGCGTGCGAGCGATCGCGTCGTTCATCGAGCGGTTGCGGGCCTGCATGACGAACAGCCCCTCCATGAAGCCGGCGAACCCACGCCATGGATCTGGGTCGGCCAAGCCTGCCTCGGCGAGGCGGTCGACCTCGGCCGCCCAGTCGGGCAATACCGCGTCGAGCAGTGCCCCGCGATTCGGGAAATGGTTGTACAGCGTTCCTATGCTGACGCCGGCCCGACGCGCGATCTCGTCAAGCGGCACGTCGACGCCACGCTCGGCGAACAGGTCGGCGGCGGCCGTCATCAATTGTTGACGGTTCCGCAGAGCATCCGCCCGCAATGTCGCCACCAGGCAATTCTAGCTAAGTTGAGGGCAGACTCAAATTCTGGTATTAAGTTGAGTATGACCTCAACTTCTGCTCCTGTGATCGTCGTCCTCGGCGCGGGCCCCGGCCTTGGCATGTCCGTCGCGCACCGTTTCGGCAGGGAGGGCTACAGGGTCGCGCTGATATCCCGCAGCGCCGACCGGCACGCCGACTACCTGCGCTCCCTGGCCGACGCCGGTGTTGACGCGGCTGCGTTCACCGCCGATGCCGGTGACCCAGCGCAACTGCGCGATGCCATCGAGGTGGCGCGTGCCCGCTTCGGTCGCATCGACGTCGGCTACTACGGCCCCGCAGACTTCGGCTCGCTATTCGGAGACATCACCACACTGGACGGCGCCGGTGCGGAAGAAGCACTGCGGGGTGTGGTGCCCGCAGTCGAATTCGGTTCGCTGCTGCTTCCCGAGTTCACCGAACGCGGTTCCGGCGCACTGCTGTTCGCGGGCGGGCTGAGCAGTGTCGTGCCGATGCCGCCGCTCGGCGGTCTCGCACTGGCCAGCGCCGCACTGCGCAACTACGCGATCACCCTGAACGCGGCGCTGCAACCGGCGGGCATCTACTCCGGCACCATCACCATCGGCGGCATGATCGAACGCAGCGACATCCACACGGAAACTCAGGCCAACCCGGAGCTGTCATGGGACATCGTCGCGGCCACACTGAACCCCGACGATCTCGCCGAGACCCTGTGGCGCCTCTACACAGAACGAACCGAGGCAGAAGCGGTGATCAACGCGTTGGCGGCGTGACTGCGCGCGGCGTCGTTGATCGCACGGGTAGCCCGAATCGTGCCGCCACGCCATCGCTGTACGTGACGTGGTCGGGCGGCCGCTTGCCGAGATCGCCGAGCCCGACGGACGCGAGCAGACCGTCATCGGAGAAGCCGAGCAGCTCAGCCCGACGCAACGGCCAGACGGCGTGTTCGTTGGGCAGATACCAGGTGCGACCCCCGCGAACGACGTGTAGTCCCCACCGAGCGGTCAGAAAATGCTCGAGCGGTCCGGGCGTCAGCGGATCGCCCACGTTCACCTCGACGAAGCTCGACGCAGCGACTCCCCGCCATCGCAGCGTAGAGCTGTAAGTGCGACGGTCGCCCTGCTCCCGGTAGCTCATTCGGGCCCACCGATACGGCACTCCGAAAATCCACCTGCCCGCAGCGACCATGTCGAGCCGGGTGGTGTCGAGAGCCAGGAAAACGATTCCGCGACGGCCCGTTCGGTCGACCGAATACAGCCTGACGTTGGTCTCCAAAAACGTGCCGAAGACCGCGGGCCCGCGGGCGAAGCCGGTGTCGGCCATCTGAAACGGGACGACGCCAACGAAACTGCTGCCCTCGAAGGTGTCGGGCTCGGTGTCCGGCGGATACAGGTGGGCGATGCTTGCCGGCTCGACGGCCCAATGCAGGAAGGAAAGGTCCAGCCAGGTCTGCCGCAGAATCCGCGGCCATGGCAGGATCGGTGCCCCGGGCGTCACCGGTTCCGCCATGGCGACTACCTAGTCGCCGTCCGGCTTGTCAGTTTCCGAATCTTCTACAGGCAGAAGCGCTTCCAGTGCAGTGCCGGTAATCCGCCGGAACGCCCGTCGCGGGCGGTTCGCGTCGAGGATGGCGACCTCCAGCGTCGACGGCCCCAGTGTGCGAGGCTCCGGGCCGCCGTTGGTTGCGCCCGCCTTCAGCGCGTCGATCGCGATCCTGGCCGCCTCCGAAAGGCCCGCGTTCTCGGTGAAGGAGTCGTTCAGCGCCGTGATGATCGGCTCGGTGGTGCCGCCCATAACCACGAAATGCGGTTCGTCGGCGATCGACCCGTCATAGGTAATCCGGTACAGCTCAGGCGATTTGGTTTCCCCGAAGTGGGCGACCTCGGCCACGCACAGCTCGACCTCATAAGGCTTGGCCTGCTCGGTGAAGATCGTGCCGAGGGTCTGCGCGTACACGTTGGCCAGCTGGCGACCCGTCACATCACGACGGTCGTAGGCGTAGCCGCGGGTGTCGGCGAACTGGATCCCGCCGCGCCGCAGGTTGTCGAACTCGTTGAACCGGCCGACGGCCGCGAACCCGACGCGGTCGTAGAGTTCGCTGACCTTCTGCAGCGACCGTGACGGGTTCTCCGCGACGAACAGCACGCCGCCGGAGTACGCCAGCACCACCACACTGCGGCCTCGGGCGATGCCTTTGCGCGCGAGCTCCGAACGCTCGCGCATGGCCTGTTCAGGCGAGATGAAATATGGAAAGCTCACGAGTCGTCCCGCGCATCAGCCGACGGACCGGACGACGTTCGGAATGTGTCTGCGCCCGAGCGACTTTCGATCACCTCGCGAGCGAACTCCGCGATGCGCTCCTCAGGCACCTCTTCGGCAGGCTCGGCTCCCAGAACCACCGCGGTGGGATAGATGCCACGGACCAGGTCGGGGCCGCCAGTCGCGGAGTCGTCATCGGCCGCGTCGTACAGCGCCTCAACTGCCACCCGCAGCGCCGAGTCCGCGTCGACCACCCGCGAATAGAGCTTCTTGATCGAGGACTTGGCGAAGATCGAGCCGGAGCCAACGGACTGGTAGCCCTCTTCCTCGATGTTCCAGCCACCTGCGGCGTCGAACGAGACGATGCGGCCCGCGGACTGCGGATCCGGATCGTCGAGGTCGTAGGCCGCCAGAAGCGGCAGCGCGACGAAGCCCTGCAGCGCTGCCCCGAGGTTGCCGCGCACCATGGTCGCAAGCCGGTTCACCTTGCCGCGGAATGTCAGCGGCACGCCCTCTGTCTTCTCGTAATGCTCGAGTTCGACGGCGTAGAGCCGGGCGAACTCCACAGCGATGGCCGCCGTGCCCGCGATCCCGGTCGCCGTGTAGTCGTCGGTGATGTACACCTTCTGCACGTCGCGGCCTGCGATCATGTTGCCCTGTGTCGAGCGGCGGTCACCGGCGATCAGCACGCCGCCAGGGAATTTCAGCGCGACGATCGTGGTGCCGTGCGGCAAAGCTCCGGAGGGCACCGGTTCACCGGAACCCATCCTGTTGACGGGCAGTAGTTCAGGCGCCTGACGGCGTAGCAGCTCAGAAAAGGAAGAGAGGTCCACAGGGACGGAAGGGGCTCCGGGTAGTGACGGGAAGGCCAGCTGATCGCGGTGCGGCCAGGTCACTGTCCACCCTTCTGGACGTACGCGCGGACGAAGTCTTCGGCGTTCTCCTCGAGAACATCGTCGATCTCGTCAAGCAGGTCGTCGGTCTCCTCGGCCAGCTTCTCGCGACGCTCTTGCCCGGCGGCCGTGCTGCCGGTGAGGTCATCGTCCTCGCCGCCACCACCGCCACGCTTGGTCTGCTCCTGAGCCATCGCTGCCTCCTGCGTATGTCATCAGCGGGTTCACAGCCGCCCGCCGGTTACTCCACACTACCGGTCAACGCCCGGATTGCCTGGGATAGCGCGCTATAGGGAGGTGGGCGGGAAGACTCAGGTCGTCAGCTGTTCCACCAGTTCGGCGGCGCTATTCACAGAGTCCAGCAGGGCTCCGACATGCGCCTTGCTGCCGCGCAGCGGCTCCAGCGTTGGAATCCGCACGAGCGAATCCCCGCCAAGATCGAAGATCACCGAGTCCCAGCTGGCGGCGGCGATGTCGGCGCCGAACCGGCGCAGGCACTCTCCGCGGAAATACGCGCGGGTGTCCGTCGGCGGGTTGTCCACCGCGTCGATCACCTGCTGCTCGGTGACCAACCGCTTCATCGAACCCCGCGCGACCAGCCGGTTGTACAAGCCCTTGTCCAGCCGCACGTCGGAGTACTGCAGATCGACCAGATGCAGCCGCGGCGCCGACCAGCCGAGGTTCTCCCGGTGGCGAAAACCCTCAAGCAGCCGCAGCTTCGCAGGCCAGTCCAATAGCTCGGCGCACTCCATCGGATCGCGCTCGAGAAGGTCGAGCACGTTCGCCCAGGTTTCGACGACGTGGGCGGCGCGTGGATCGGGATCGCGGCTGTCCACCAGCTTGGCCACCCGGTCCAGGTAAATCCGTTGCAGCGCAAGGGCGGTCAGCTCGCGGCCGTCGGCCAATGCCACCGTGGCGCGCAGCGAAGGGTCACGGCTGATCACATGCACGGCGTGCACAGGCCGGGCCAGCGCCAGATCGGTGAGGTCCATGCCTTCTTCGATCAGATCCAGCACCAGCGCGGTGGCACCCACCTTGAGATACGTCGACGTCTCGGCGAGGTTCGCATCGCCGATGATGACGTGCAGCCGCCGGTACTTGTCGGCGTCGGCGTGCGGCTCGTCGCGGGTGTTGATGATGCCGCGCTTCAACGTCGTCTCAAGGCCGACCTCGACCTCGATGTAGTCGGAACGCTGCGACAGCTGGAACCCGGGCTCGTCACCGGACGGGCCGATGCCGACCCGGCCGGAGCCGGTGATCACCTGGCGTGACACCAGATGCGGCGTCAGGCCCGCGATCACCGCCGAGAACGGTGTCTGACGCGACATCAGGTAGTTCTCGTGCGACCCGTAGGAGGCACCTTTGCCGTCCACGTTGTTCTTGTAGAGCTGCAGCTTGGCTGCCCCTGGCACGCTTGCGACGTGGCGCGCGGCGGCCTCCATGACGCGTTCGCCTGCCTTGTCCCAGATCACCGCGTCCATCGGGTCGGTGCACTCGGGCGCGGAGTACTCAGGGTGAGCGTGGTCGACGTACAAGCGGGCGCCGTTGGTCAGGATCATGTTGGCGGCGCCGACCTCGTCGGCGTCGACAACAGGCGGCGGGCCCGCCGAGCGACTCAGGTCGAACCCGCGGGCGTCGCGAAGCGGCGACTCAACCTCGTAGTCCCACCGGGTGCGCTTGGCCCGCTGGATGCCGGCCGCGGCCGCATACGCGAGCACCGCCTGCGTCGACGTCAGGATCGGATTCGCGGTCGGGTCGGACGGCGACGAGATGCCGTACTCGACCTCGGTCCCGATAATCCGTTGCATCTGTTTAGCCTAAGGGACGCCGCGCAGTAGCCTGCGACCGTGCCATCCGAGCGACGCGATGTGGCCGCGCCCCAGTTCGTGGCCGCGCTGGGCGCGGCCATGGCCGCGGCGAACTATCCCGTCACGATGGTGCACCGGGTGATGGAACAGACAGCTCGCGCGTACGACCTCGACCACGAATTTCTGGCGCTTCCCAACTACGTGCAGGTCGGCAGCGCCTCTGGCGAGGGTATCTATATCGCCAACCCTGATTTCAACGTGCGCTATGACCAGACCTTCCCGCTGGCAACGTTGGTGGCGCGAGCACCTTCAGGAACCGTCAGCCCTGAGGAGGGCATGGCCGAACTCGACCGAATTCGTAACCTGGACAAGCGATTTCCGGTGTGGGTCACAATTCTCGGGTATGCGGTGCAGAGCGTCGGGCTTGCACTGATCCTGCAGCCGACACCGTGGAGTCTCTACGGTGCCGCGATCCTCGGTTTGCTAGTCGGTGGCCTGAGCGTGATCGGCCGTCGCATCGAGGCCATCGGCTACATGCTCCCGACCGTGTGCGCATTCCTGGTCGCACTCATCGTGTTCACGTTCGAAAACCGATGGCATGTCGGGACCGACAGCCTGCGCGCGCTCGCGGCGCCGCTCGCCACCTTCCTCCCAGGCGCCGCGATCACGCTTGCGGTCATCGAGCTGACCACCAACCATGTGGTGTCCGGCGCCAGCCGGCTCGTTGCCGGATTCATGCAGATCGCTCAGTTGGCCTTCGGCATCCTGGTCGCGGCGCAGATCGCGGGCATCGCCGATGCCAACCTCGTCACGACCCAGTTGAACCGGCTCGGCCCGTGGGCGCCGATCCTCGGGGTGCTGGTGTACGGACTCGGAATATGGCTGAACTTCGCTCCCCCGGCGAAGTTCCTGCCGTGGATGGCGCTGATGCTGTACGTCGCCTATGCCGGCCAGTGGGTCGGCAACGCTGTGCTCGGCAGCTATGCCAGCGGGTTCGGGGGCGGCATGGCGCTGATCATCTTCGCCCTGGCGATTTCCCACCGGCCCAACACGCCGCCGACGATGTCGCTGGTGGTGCCGGGATTCTGGCTGCTGGTGCCGGGTTCACTGGGATTCATGGGGGTCACCCAGCTTCTCGGCACCCACAGCACCGGGGTGTTCACGGCCACCCTTATTTCGATGATGTCGATCGCCGTCGGCGTGCAGACCGGGTTGCTGCTGTGGCGGGCGGCGATCCAGCTGACGTCGTCACCGGACCGGCGAGCCATGCATGATTGACGTGCCGCAGCGACGGGCCGCCGATGCGTGGTTCCTCGATCGTGGTCTGCCCGCTGTGCTGAGGCCCGGTGCCCTGGTTCGCCGGATATGGCCGCGCTCGGCGCCCGCCTTGGCCGGGTTTGCGGTCATGATGGCCAACTCCGCACTTGTCGTGGCGATGACCGGCAAGCACACCATTGACATCGACGGCCATCCGACCCGAACGGAATGGTTCGTCCTGGCGCTGGTCGTCTTTGTGCTGCCCATCGCGGCGCTGGTCGGCTGGCTGGTTTCGCGCATCTCGACGGTGCGTGGCCGCAGCGTCGCGGCGACGGTCGCGGTGAGCATCGCGATCGCAGGCGGCATCCTCGGCGGCCCAAGCCCCCGGGTACTGGTGGACCTCATCATCGAAGGCGTCGTCTTCGCCGCGATCCTCACTCTGACCGCCTGCGGCGCAGGCTCGATCATGAGCTGGGCCGCTCAGATGACGATGTCGAACCTTGCCGCGGCCGGATCATTGGTGACCCGCGCCCTCCCGCTGCTGTTGCTTACGTTTCTGGTGTTCTTCAACTCGCCCGTCTGGCTGATGGCGGCCACGATCTCGCGTCCGCGCCTGTGGCTGGCACTGCTGTTCCTCACCGCGATCGCTGCGGCCTTCGTGGTAACCGTCACCGCCGACGGGGTGGAGCCGATCATGGAGGCGGGCGACCCGACCGACGACCAATCGGTTCGACTGGCAGGCACACCATTCGAGACGATGCCCGATCCCGCGAGTGCACGTGCGCTGAGCCGCACCGAACGGCTCAATGTCATGTTCGTTGTCGCCGCATCGCAACTCAGCCAGATCTTCATCATTGCAGCGATGGTCGGCCTGCTCTTCTTGATCCTCGGCCTGATCCTGCTGTCCCCCGAAGTGCTTGCCGCGTGGACGCGCAACGGCCGCAGTGACGGCAGCTTTTTGGGAATGACCATCCCGGTGCCGGATTCGCTCATTCAGATCTCGCTTTTCCTCGGTGCGCTGACGTTTATGTACATCAGCTCAAGGACCGTCAGCGACGCCGACTATCGGACTCGGTTCTTCGACCCCCTGATCGACGACCTGCGGCTCACATTGACGGCCCGCAACCGTTACCGCGCTGCCGTTGCGGCGCCCTGAGCCGTAACACTGCCGGGTCCTACCGTTCGCCGAGCACGGTGAACGGCGACTGTCGCGCCAGGCGAACAGTGGCAGCCGATACTGCGACGATGGCGACGATGATTGTCACGGCAGTCGCGGCAAGATACGTCCAGGGCACCGCGAGCGCTGTTGGTGGAGGGTCGAAAACGCCGGTGAGTACGCCCACCAGCATCCGCGACAGCGCCCAGCCGAGGACGGCCCCCGCGGCGAGGCCGCACGTGATGAGGATTGCGGCCTCGGCGTGGACAAATGACCGCTGTTGGCGGCGGGTCGCCCCGAGCGCGTCGGCGATGGCGAAGCTGCGTCGCCGTTCGGCGAGGCCAAGGGCCTGGACCAGGCCGCCGGACGCGGCGGCGAGAATCAGTCCGAAGCCGAGCTCGATTCGGGTGAGCCCGGCCAGGCTCACCGCTGTCAGGCTGGAGCCGACGGCCCCACGGACGGCGGTGATGTCGGTGACCACCGCCGACGTGCCGACTGCGCCCTTGATCCGATCGGCGACGGCTGCGGTGTCGTGCCCGCCGGTGTCGACGAGGAACGCTCCGATGGCGTCGGTGCCGGTGCGCTGGGCGATGTAGCCGGCATTAGCGACGAAGAAGCTGTCTTTGGGTGCCGTGGGAAATTCTGTGACGATTCCGATGTAGCGGAA
>JAVXWV010000671.1:0-6565 GCA_032230775.1 Mycobacterium sp.
GACGGCCCGATGGACGGTCCACGCGCGTCATCAGTCATGCCTGTCGATTGTCGGCATGATGATGCCGATCACGGGTCCGGCGTGTGTCGTTTGTGTTAGCTGTGCAGGTAGCCAAGGAACTATCGAGCAGCCCTGCTCCGTTGACTGCTCGCGCCCAGCGTCCTCACTGCATTTCCGAGCCTGTCCGACCAGGCCGAGCGGCTGATCGAACTCGACGTCCACTGCATCGCCGGGCTGCCCGCCAATCAGCTGCGAAACGTGGCAGGCAGCGCCGGTTCGCTCCTGGTCGTGCAACAACCAGATGCGCTTGCCCGCGGGCGCTGCTTCATGACGATCGGGTCGCACCGCCGCAAGCCCGGCGGGGCGCTGCACGCAAGGACTCCCGCGGTCTGGATCAGCAACGGCACCGGTCGCGATGGGCCCGCCAACCGCAACGCGCCGAAAGACGGCTGGTGCTGGGCGGGACACCGGCATACCTGGCTCGGATTCGCCTCGGCCAGTGGCCGAAAATCGTTAGGCGTGTAGCCCTTTACGCGCGTCGTGCGCGGCGTCTACGAACGGCACGACGGCCGCAAGCCACTCCTGTGGCTCCGATGAGAACACGACGTGGCCGGTCGGCAGGGCTTCGAGCGTCGAGCCGGGGATGGCGGCCTGGACGGCCTTGCCCCAGCGCAGCGGTGCGGTGAAATCCTTGCCGCCCCAGGTGATGAGGACGGGTGCGAAGATCTGCGCGGCCTTCGTCCGCAGGTCGTGGCCGGGTTCGGTGAAGCTCTTCCACAGCGCAGCAGCGGTTCTCGCACCGTCTGCCGTCTTGGCCCGCGCCACCACACGCTGGACGACGGCCTTGTCCGTCGGACTCTTCGCCCGCATGTACGCGCGGACCGACAGCGGGAACACCGCCTTCACCACGGCGGGCTTGCCCATCGCCGCGCAGAAAAGCCGAGTGAAAACGCTGTGCGGCGTGAAGCCGCCGTTGTTGACGAGCACGACGCCTGCTACGCGGTCGGGGCGCTCCAGCGCCAACCGGCATGCCGCGTAGCCACCAACGGAGTTGCCGATGATGACGGCGTTGCTCAGGCCCAGTCGGTCGGCGAACTCGACGAGGAGATCGCCGAGCTCGACGGCGCGCAGCGGGGTGGCGGGCAGGGGAGACTCGCCGTGACCTGGCCAGTCGAGAGCCAGCAGCCGGCGCCCCTGGCCGAGCGCCTCGGCCACCGGGGCGAAATCGGTGCGGTCGTGCAGCGCCGCGTGCAGCAGTACCACCGGCGGGCCGGAGCCCTCGTCGGAGTAGGAAACCGTGCCGAGTGAGGTTTGCATCGTTGCCATCAGCGATCCCTTTCATTGACCGGTCGGTCGGTCGGTTACACTAGCAGCCGTGCAAGTGGCGAACAAGAGATTGGCGGCCGCGCAGCAGACGCGAGCGAACCTGATCGAGACCGGGCTGGTGCTGGCCGAGGAGCTCGGGCTCGAGGGGCTCTCGGTGAACGCCGTCGTCGCTGGTGCGGGCGTGTCGAAAGGGACGTTCTTTCACCATTTCCCCGATCGGGTGTCCTACCTGGTGGCGCTGCACCGCCGGTTCCACGATGTGCTGTTCGACGAGATGATGTCGGTCATCGGCGACATGCAACCCGGCCGCGACCGGCTGGCCGCGGCGGCCACCACGTATCTGGATGGCTGCCTGCGCGACCGCGGGGTCAAGGCACTGCTGCTCGAGGCGCGCGGTCATTTACCGATCGCCGAGGAAGTCACCCGCCGTAACCGGATGAGCGTCGACGTGGTCGCCACCGACTTCGAGGAGCTGGGTTCGCGGTATCCGCGCGAAGCCGCGAGGCTGTGGATCGCGGCGACGGCGGAATGCGCGCTGATGGAGCTTGAACGCGGCAGCCGTGATCCGGCCGCCCGTTCAACGCTCAACGCTCTGGTGCCGGATCGGACAGGTAATGCGTCAGAACAGGTTTGAGCCAGCTGGCCAGTGTTTGGTCATCCATGTTGACAAGCGGTGGGATACCGATGATGTAACGGCCGACCGCGATGCCCAGCAGGTGCGATCCGATGAGAGCGGCACGCTCGGCAGGCCTATCGATCGCCACCTCGGCCAGTGCCGGCGCCACTTGCCGCGTGAAGACGTCGAGAAGAGCGTCTGCCGCCGTCTGGCTTGACGAGGCCGCGCGCAGGAGCGGCAGGAACGGGCCGTCCGGTCCCCAAACCTCTACGAACAACGGCAACATGACGTCCGCTACGTCCTCGGGCGCGACTCCGGACAGGTCTGGCGGCGAAATGTCGAGGCGCGACACCTCGCCGAAGAGAGTGTCCTTATTGGCGAAGTAGTGCATCACCAGTGCCGGATCAACACCCGCCGCCGACGCAACAGACCGGATGGTCGTCTTTTCGAAGCCCTGTTGCCCGAACTGCATCCGCGCGGCAGCCAAGATCGCGGCCTTCGTCGCCGCCGCATCCCGTGTCCTCGAAGCCATGCCCTGAGTGTATTCAACAACTGTTGACAACGTCGCGGAACGGTTCTAACGTCAGTTCAACAAGCGTTGAACTGAACTGACAAGGAGCGCGTCATGACTGTCACCGCAATCCAGATCGGTCTCCACCCCGACGTCATCGATGTCGAATCGTCGGACTTCGTCCAGTTCACAGGCCTGACCAGAGAAAAACTGGCCAAGGCGAACAACGACAATGTGGCCGGCCTGCGGGCAGCCGGATACGAGGTCGACAACTGCCTCATCAACTCGGGGGAGGCCGGGGCCGAGAAGGCCCGCGCCTGGCTAGCCAACAAGCGCTACGACGCCGTGCTCATCGGTGCCGGTGTGCGCCTCGTCGCGAACAACACACTGCTGTTCGAAGCGATCGTCAACGCGGCGCACAACGCCAACCCTCACTGCCGATTCGTCTTCAACTACTCACCCACCTCGACGCCGGATGACATCCGCCGTTGGTATCCGAATCCGGCCGACTCCACCCCGGCGCGCTGATCATGACTGCCTCAAAGCACGTGGACGTGCTTGTCATCGGTGCCGGACCCACCGGATTGACCGCTGCCGGCGACCTCGCCCGGTGCGGCCGCTCAGTCGTCGTCCTTGAACGCTGGCCCGATGTGAACCCGTCCAGCCGGGCCTTCGCCACGATGGCCCGGACACTGGAAGTTCTCGACGCACGCGATCTGGCCGATGACGTCATCGCCGAGTCGCATCTCGCACCCGGCGTCTCCATCTTCGCGGGTGCGCGAATCGATCTGACACACCTGCATTCGGAATTCCAGTTCGTCGCGGTCACACCACAGACCAACGTCGACCGGGCACTCGCAGGCTATGCCACCTCACACGGCGCCGAAATCCGGCGCGGCTTCGAAGTTGTTGCACTCGAACAGGATTCCGATGGTGTATCCGTGACTGCGCGACCGAAGGACGACGAAGACCCAGGGCATCGCACGACGTGGCAGGCGGACTATGTGATCGGTGCCGACGGCGCGCACAGCACCGTACGAGATCTGGTCGGCGCGGACTTCCCGGGAAAGACCATCCTGTCGTCGATTGTGCTGGCCGACGTCAAGCTGGCCGACGGACCCACCGACAGCGTCCTCACCCTCGGCATCAGCCGCGAACGTTTCGCATTTCTGGCCCCGTACGGGCGAAACGATGATGACGGCGCGTGGTACCGGACGATGGTGTGGGATCGACACCATCAGGTGCCCGACACCGAACCCGTCGCCCCCGCCGAAGTAATCGATGTGCTGACCAGGGCGATGGGACGTGATCTCGGGGTCCGCGACGTCGGCTGGTTGTCGCGGTTTCACTGTGACGAGCGCCAGGTCAGCCAATACCGTTACGGCCGAGTCTTTCTCGCAGGCGACGCAGCGCACGTCCACTCCCCGATGGGAGGGCAGGGCATGAATACCGGTATCCAGGATGCGGCCAACCTCGCATGGAAGCTCGACGCAGTCCTCGGCGGCGCTGCCGACCACGTCCTCGACACCTATCAGAGTGAACGCCATCCGATCGGCAAGCGAGTGCTGGTCCAATCTGGTTTGATGGCACGCGGCGTCACCCTTCGTCCCCGGATCGCCCGCGGATTGCGAAACCTGATCGCGCCGAGGATACTTCGCGTGCCACGTGTGCGCGACGCCGTGGCGGGCAGTTTCGCGGGCACCGCACTGCGATACCCCCATGAGCGAGGGTTGGACCGGCTCGTCGGTACCCGCGCCACCGAAATCCCGCTCCGGCAAGGAAGGTTGACGCACCTTCAGCGCTCAGCGGGTTTCGTGCTCATCCGTGAACGAGAAACGGCACCGATGAGCGCTTCCGGCCTCGTCGAGGCCGAGCGATCCGATGTAGGCCCGGCCGTACTGGTCCGACCCGATGGCTACATCACATGGGCGGGGAACTCGTCCGATCGCGAAGGCTGGATGACGGCGCTGCGCGAGTGGCTGGGCGCCGGGCTGGACAGCCGACCTCGGGTGGTCGAATCCACGCCACGGTGATTCGACACCGCAGCTAGAACGTGTTCTATTGCATATGTGCTGGATTGGACCCTGGAGAACCTGAGTACTGACGACGTCGCCCGGCTGCGTGTCACCTACGAGCCGCTCACCGAGTCAGTGCGGGCGCTGATCGACGCGACCATCCGCACGGAGGTCGACGCCGAGACAGTTGCCGCGGCCAAAGCCCAGATCGATGCGGCGACGGCGCGACTGCGCAGCGAGCAGGTCGACGGCTCGTTCGGCATCCGCTTTAGCACCGACGGCGACCAAATGCCTTGGGGCAATGTCGTCATTGGGGTACGCAATCCCGTCGCGCCACCGGTGGTGGTCGAGCAGAGCGATAGCGGGGTGTTCACCGACTTCCATCTGGGCGCGGCCTACGAAGGTCCGCCAGGACACGTGCATGGGGGAGTCGCTGCGCTTGTGCTCGACCACATCCTGGGCGCCGCGGCAAGCAGCCCGGAGAAGCCGCGGCTCACCGGCACCATCACGTTGCGCTACCTGCGCCTTACCCGGCTCGGTCAGCTGCACGCGGAAGCCAGGATTACGCGCAGGGACGGCGTAAAGACCTTCACCGCAGGACATCTCGCCGACGATGAGGGCATCACCGTCGAAGCTGACGGCGTGTTCATTCAGCCGCGGTGGGCTCGCGACTAGTCCTCATTCCTGTTGGTTGTGGGGTGGGTCGGTGTCGCCGTGCAGGAGTTCTTCGGGGTGGTGGGCGTGGTTGATTTCGGGTGGTCTTGTGCCGTCGGTCCAGGCCAGGCGGCCGGCGTCAGTGACGGTGGTTTGATAGTGGCCGTCGGTGACGAGTTTGTGGTCGGGGCTGCAGGCAAAGAACAAGCAGTCGGCGTTGGTTTGGCCGCCGGTGGCCCAGTCGGGGCTGTGGTGGACCTCGCTGTGATAGCCGGGTTCTAGACAGTTGGGGCGGGTGCAGCCGCCGTCGCGGGCGTAGCAGATGATGCGTTGGTCGGTGGTGGCGATGCGGGTTTGGCGTCCCAGGTAGATGGGTCGGTCGCTGTGGTTGTCGAACACCGCGAGGTAGTGGATGCCATCAGCGCCCATCCGGATCACGTCGCGCATGGGTAGTGCGGTGTCTCCGCCGGTGCGCGCCGGCGGTGGCATCGGGATGTCGGGGTTGGTGACGGCGTGGGCGGCTTGGTTGAGTTCGGCCAGGGTGGTGCGCACGATGACGGTGACCGGATGTCCGCGATGTGACCCCAGCTCGCCGGAGGCGATGCCGGCCTTGAGGCCGAGTTTGATCCCGTCGTGGCAGCGTTGGGCGTTGCTGCGCTCATCGCGCGTCTCGGCGATGGTGCCGTCGGGCAGGTGGCGGCCGGGACGCACCGCGGCGGTGGCGGTCTCGACATAGGCCCGGGTTTCGGGATCGACCCATCCCGAGAACCGTGACATCCCGTCGGGTCCCTGCGGGCCCAACTGCATGCCGCGGCGGCGGGCCCGGTCGGTTTCGTCGTAGTCGCCGTCGGGGTTGAAGATCTCATCGATGTGGCGGGCAGCGGCTTTGACGATCTCGGCGTCGCTCTTGGCGGCTTCGCGGACCAGGCTGGCCTCGACGTCGCTGCGGTCGGTCACCGAAACGGCGGAGGGCAACCGGTCGATGGCCCGGCTGATCACTCGCAGATGGTCCTCGCCGAGCACACCGGCCTCGACCGCGTGTGCCACGTCGGGTAGTTCGGGTGGCAGCGGTGGGCCCGATAGTTGGCGCCGCGGGCTGATACGTCCGGCGAGTTTCATCCGGCGCTTGATCTCATTGGGTGGCAGCCGCAGCCGCGCCGCCAAACTGTTCACCAGACCTGGGGCCATCGCCGTCTCGTCGGGTGGGTCGGCCATCTGGCCGAACATCCGATACATCAACCCGCGGTTGGTGCGGTCCTGGGTTTCGAGGCGCTCGGCAAACTCCGCGCGGAACTCGTTTCCCACCTCATCAGAGGACAGCACCCGCATCTGAGCGTAGGCGGCGTCGACCTGATCGGCGAGCGCGCGGAACTGCTCACGCGCCGCCTCTACGGTGACGAATTCGGCCATGCCCCAACGCTATCGAACATATGTGCCAAACAC
>JAVXWV010000628.1:0-4555 GCA_032230775.1 Mycobacterium sp.
GCGTTTCGTGGATATTGCGGCCGGTGGACAGGTCCATGATGGTGTCGGCGCCCCAGCGGGTGGCCCACACCATCTTGTCGACCTCTTCGGCGATTGAGCTCGTGACGGCCGAATTGCCGATGTTGGCATTGATTTTCACCGCGAACGTCTTGCCGATGATCATCGGCTCGCTCTCGGGGTGGTTGTGGTTGGCCGGGATCACCGCACGCCCGCGGGCCACTTCGTCGCGCACCAACTCGGTGGCCACGCCTTCGCGGGCGGCGATGAACGCCATCTCCGCGGTGATCTCACCGGCCCGGGCCCGCTGCAGTTGAGTACCGCGATCGCGCAAGACACCCGACCGCGGCGGTAAGCCCTTGGTTAGGTCGATCGCCGCGTGTGGATCCGTGTACGGGCCCGAGGTGTCATACAGATCGAGGTGCTCGCCGTTGGACAGGTTCACCCGACGAATCGGCACCCCATCGACGTAGACCTTGGTGCTGCCCACAATGGGGCCGGTGGTGACAGCCGGATCGACAACAATTTCACTCATGAGATCTCCCTACGCCGGCATTACCCGGTCAGGTTCGTACGGTCGACAGCCCCAGCTGTCCTCTCAGCGCACTGGTGTGCGCTCCCGCGTGGTGTGGACACCTGCCACGCTAGCGCAGGGGGAGCGTCAGCGGGAACGGGGGCGGAATACGAATTGCCCCGGGTTGCTTTGTATAGCTAATATATGTGTTTTGCGCCTTTGCTGCGCCATAGCTATGTAAGCGAAGTGAATGACGACTGAGACTGAGATGACGAAACCCCCTGTTGTGGCGGATGCCGATGTTGCGATGGTCGAGACGGCTCGTCGACGCCAGAACATGGACCACGACCACCCTCGCTACAAGTGGGTCGTGCTGTCCAACACCACGTTGGGCACGCTGCTGGCGACGATCAACGCGTCGATCGTGCTGATCTCGCTGCCCGCCATCTTCCGCGGAATCGGCCTCAACCCGCTCGCCCCGGGCAACGTCAGTTACCTGTTGTGGATGCTGATGGGTTACCTGGTGGTGACTGCCGTGCTCGTCGTGCCGTTCGGTCGGCTCGGCGACATGTTGGGCCGGGTTCGCATCTACAACTGGGGCTTCGTCGTCTTCACCGCCGCGGCGATCGCGTTGTCGTTCGATCCGCTTCACTCCGGTGGCGGCGCGCTGTGGCTGATTGGGTGGCGAGTGGTTCAGGGCGTGGGCGGGGCGATGCTGATGGCGTCGTCGTCGGCGATCCTGACCGACGCTTTCCCGGCGAACCAGCGCGGCATGGCGCTCGGCGTGAACATGGTGGCCGCCGTCGCGGGGTCGTTCCTCGGATTGTTGATCGGTGGCTTCCTCTCCGAATGGCACTGGAAGGCCGTGTTCTGGGTCGGTGTGCCGATCGGCATCGCGGGCACCATCTGGAGCATTCGGTCACTCAAGGAGCTCGGCGTACGTACGCCCGGCCGACTGGACTGGGCCGGAACCTTGTCGTTCGGCATCGGCCTCACGGTGCTGCTCACCGGAATCACGTATGGCATTCAGCCGTATGGGGATTCGACGACCGGTTGGACAAACCCCTGGGTGCTGGGGGCGATCGGGTTCGGTCTGCTGTCGCTCGTGGCCTTCTGCTTCATCGAACTGCACGTCGAGTCGCCGATGGTCGACATTCGGCTGTTCCGGTCCGCCTCGTTCGGAATGGGCAACCTGGCTGGGCTGATGTCATCGATGGGCCGTGGCGGCCTGCAGTTCATGCTGATCATCTGGTTGCAGGGAATCTGGTTGCCGTTGCACGGCTACAGCTTCGAGTCCACTCCGTTGTGGGCGGGTATCTACCTGCTTCCCGTCACGATCGGCTTCCTGGTGGCCGGGCCGATCGCGGGATCGCTGTCCGACCGCTTCGGCGCGCGGCCGTTCACCGTCGGCGGGATGCTGCTCATGGCGGCGTCGTTCGTTGCGCTGGTACTCATTCCGGTCGACTTCAACTACTGGGTGTTCGCCGTGCTGGTGTTCCTCAACGGCCTCGGCGGCGGAATCTTCACCGCCCCCAACACCGCGGCGATCATGTCGAGCGTGCCAGCGGCCCAGCGCGGCGCAGCATCGGGCGTGCGGGCGACGTTCTTCAACGCGGGCTCATCGCTGTCGATCGGAGTCTTCTTCTCGCTGATGATCATCGGGTTGGCCAACACGTTGCCCGGCGCGATGAGCACGGGCCTGCAGGCACAGGGCGTTTCCGCTTCCGTCGCCCACGACGTGGCGAATCTGCCACCGGTCGGCAGCTTGTTTGCGGCGTTCCTCGGGTACAACCCGATCGCCGAACTCCTAGGGCCATCGGGCGCGTTGCAGCAGCCGGGTGTCAATGCCGAGGTGCTGACCGGGAAGACGTTCTTCCCGCATCTCATCACCGAGCCGTTCCATTCAGGGTTGGTGGTGGTCTTCACCGCCGCCGCGGTGATGATGGTGCTCGGCTTGATCGCGTCGCTGTTCAACCCCGGTCGCTACGCCGACGCCCCCGGTGCCGACAAAGAAGTGTGATACCCCGCACAACTTGGGTAACCAAGGTGGATGACTAGCAGCACCGATCATCGGCCACCTGAAGTCCGCAAACAGGCGCAGCAACACGCCGACCAGGCGCGCAGCCGTATGGACGCCAGGCGCCGCCAGCAGGATGACGGCCTCACAGGGTGGCTGAACGAGCGTGCCGGTGAATGGGACTTGAGCGGGCAGGACGAGGCGACGATGCAGCGCCAGAAGTACCTGTGGAACTTCCTCGTCGACCACTGGTTCCGGATGGAGTTCGACGGCTGGGAGAACCTACCCGACCCGCCGGTGTTGCTGGTCGGTATACATTCCGGCGCGCCGTTCGTGTGGGACGCGTGGACGGTCGGCGTTCAGTGGTGGCGGCGGTTCGGCCAGGACCGGCCGCTGCATGGCACCGCGCATGACGTCCTGATGGCCATGCCGCTCATCGGTCGCTACTTCCGGGCGATGGGTGTGCTGCCCGCCGCGCCGGACTCGATGGCGACGGCCTTGGCCGAGGGCCGCGATGTGGCGGTGTGGCCCGGCGGTGAGGTCGACTCGCTACGGCCGTGGAGCGAGCGGGACCGCGCAAACCTCGCCGGCCGCAAGGGCTTTGTGAAAATGGCGATTCGCGCAGGCGTGCCGATCGTGCCGATCGCGACGGTCGGTGGAGCCGACGCCATGCCGGTGTTGGTCCGCGGGGATCAGCTGTCGCGGGCGTTGCGTCTGGACAAGCTGTTGCGGCTCAAGGTGTTTCCGATCGCCGTTTCGCTGCCATGGGGCATTGCACCTGCCGCGCTTCCGCAATTCCCTCTGCCAGCCAAGATTCGGACCCGACTCATGCCGGCCGTCGAGCTGGATCACAATCCGAAACGCGCCGATGACGACGAGTACCTCGAAGAGAAGTACTGGGAAGTGCAGAACAGCATTCAGAGCGGCATGGACGCGTTGGCGCGCAAACGGGCGCTACCCCTGTTCGGCTAGAACGGTGGTTCGTCGTCGAGCTCTTGTGGCGACCGGGGCGGCGGTTCCCAGGCCGGTGGGAGCTCTTCGGGTTCGAAGGGGTCGTTGACCCATGTGCACCAGGGACTGGTACTTGGCTCGCGGCCTTTGAAAAGGATCTTCATCCTGCGCATGTGGTTGCGCCACTTGCGAAGGTTGATCTCGTTCCGGCGGGCGTAGTTGATACGCCGTGTCTCGGCGTTTATCGGCCGCTGCTCTCGAATCTTGCCGCGGGCGCGCGCAATCCGCTTGGCCTTCTCCCGCGACCGGCTGCGCTTCTGAGGTTGGGGCGCGCCGCAGGCCGGACGCATCTGCGGGAACAGATCCGGACCGCCGGGTGTGGTGCGATAGTTTCGCCCGGTCGGCGAGATCCACACGATGGTCCCGTCCGGCAACTGTTCATCACGCCACCCACGGGGTCCGCCATGAAAGGTCTTGAGCCGATGGTGCTCTCGGCAATAACACGCCAGATTCCACGGCACGGTCAAACCACCCGACGCGGGGTCGGCATGGTTGAACGGAACGGTGTGGTCGATATCGCAGATACTGGCGGGGCGGTCGCATCCCGGAAAGCGACACGTCACGTCACGGCACCGGATCCAGCGCTCCAACGCGGCCGAGGGCTGATACCGCAGCGCCTCCTCACGGGTAACCGTCGGGCACTCGACCAGCCGCAGCTTGGCGGACTCGGCAAGCTGACGCACCTGCTCGGCGTCGATCACACCGTAGCCCTCGAGATAGCCGGGTTGATCGCTTTCGCCCGCAACCGTGTCCTCGCTGGCGATCACGTTGATCACCGTTCCCACCCCGCCTGCAGGTGCATCGGCTTCGGTCGCGCGGGTGGGGCAGTCGGCCTGCCCACAATCACACGCCAGGTTGGTGCCCGCGCACAACGCCGATACTGCATCGGCGCGGCGCTGAGCGATGGTGCGGGAATCCTTCGCGCACAACGAGGTCGCCATTTCGGAGAGCCGCTTGTCGAACAGCGCTCCCGCGGTAGCCGGCAGGCTGCCCCGCACCTGGGCCATCCCGTCCGG
>JAVXWV010000762.1:0-3600 GCA_032230775.1 Mycobacterium sp.
CCGCCGAAAAGGCCGACCGGTCCAACCCCGACCACGTCGCGGCCCCGTTCGCAGGCGTCGTCACCGTCTCGGTGTCGGTCGACGACACGGTGGACGCGGGACAAACGATCGCCACCATCGAGGCGATGAAGATGGAGGCGGCGATCACCGCACCCAAGGCAGGCAAGGTCAGCCGCATCGCAGTCTCGGCCACCGCGCAGGTCGAAGGCGGCGATCTGCTGGTGGTGGTCAGCTGAACCGCATCGTCGCCGGCACGTTTGGCGGTCGGCGAATCGCAGTGCCGCGCAGCGGAACTCGGCCGACCACCGATCGAGTACGCGAATCGCTGTTCAATGTGCTCGCATCGCGCATCGACTTCGCCGGAGCCTCGGTGCTGGACCTGTATGCGGGTTCGGGGGCGCTCGGTCTTGAGGCACTGTCGAGGGGCGCGGGATCGGCGGTGTTCGTGGAATCCGATCACCGCGCCGCCGCCGTCGTCGACCAGAACATCGCGTCGCTGGGTGCAACGGCGGCCGTGCGGCGAGGGCCCGTCGCAGCGGTACTCGCCGGCGGCGCTGACCGGCCAGTGGACCTGGTGTTCGCCGACCCGCCCTACGACGTCGCGGCAGCCGATATCGAGGAGATGCTCGTGGCGTTGGTCACCGGGGGATGGGCGGCCGCAGGCACAGTGGTGGTTGTCGAGCGCCCAGCGGCGGGGCCACCGCTGGATTGGCCCGACGGTTGGCGGCCGTGGCCCGCCCGCCGCTACGGCGACACCCGCCTGGAGTTGGCAGAGCGGACTGAACTGCCCTGATAGCGTCGTGAGCCATGAGCGGCGCGGTATGCCCGGGATCCTTCGACCCCGTGACACTCGGCCACATCGATGTTTTCGAGCGCGCCTCCGCCCAGTTCGCCGAGGTTGTTGTCGCGGTGCTGATCAACCCGAGCAAGGCGGGCATGTTCACCCTGGACGAGCGCATCGCGATGATCGAAGAATCGACGACGCATCTGCCGAACCTGCGCGTCGAAGCCGGTGAGGGTCTGGTCGTCGACTTTGTGAAATCCCGACGATTGACCGCGATCGTCAAGGGCCTGCGCACAGGCACCGACTTCGAATACGAGCTGCAGATGGCGCAGATGAACCGGCACATCGCCGGCGTCGACACCTTCTTCGTGGCGACCACCCCGCGGTATTCGTTCGTGTCATCGTCACTGGCCAAAGAGGTCGCGACGTTCGGCGGTGACGTTTCTGAGCTGTTGCCCGAGGCGGTCAACGTGCGGCTGCAGGCCAAGCTCAAGGGTTGAGCCCGGCCAACGCGGGTATTCACGGGGTGGCGCACAGCCCATAGCGCCGAATCCACGCTTATGAAATTTGGAGGTATCCCCATGGTCGAAACGTTTGTTCAATCGACCGATGACGTCGTGAAGTTCCTCAAGGGACAACACAATCTGATCAAGGACATGTTCGAGGAAGTCTTCAGCGCGTCCGACCCGAAAGCGCGCGAGAAGGCGTTCGTCGAGCTGCGCCAGTTGTTGGCGGTACACGAAACCGCCGAGGAAATGGTGGTCCATCCGCGTGCCCGCAACGAAATCGCCGACGGCAACGAGATCGTCGACGCCCGATTGCACGAGGAGCACGAGGCCAAGGAGCAGTTGTCCAAACTCGAGGGCATGGACATCGACTCCAAGGAGTTTCTCGACGAGCTGACCATGTTCCGCGACGCGGTCGTCGACCATGCCGAGCGCGAGGAAAGCGAGGAGTTCAGCAGGCTGCAGCGCAAGCTCGACGCCGACGATTTGGGGCGCATGGCCAAGGCCGTGCTGGCGGCCGAGGCGATCGCACCCACCCGTCCGCACGCCGGTGTCGAGTCGGCCAAGGCCAACTTCGCGGTTGGGCCGTTCGCGTCGATGCTGGACCGGGCCCGTGACCTGATCGGCGCTGCGCTGCGGTAGCCGTCGAAGCCCGCCGAGACTGCTGACAGACCCGTGAATTCGCCGAGATGTGCGATCTCACCGCAGTCCCGGCAGCCCACTCCCAGGCGTGTTGACATAATGCAGGGGCGAAAAGGCCAGGCCAGCCTGAAATAACCTCGTTCGCGACACACCGGCCCTGGAAGCCGAGTCACAGGGGTAACACCAGGCACACTGGTAACTGTCAACTACGCCTGGAGGGTGTTTGCCGTGTACCGAGTCTTTGAAGCGCTCGACGAGTTGGGCGCGATCGTGGAAGAAGCCCGCGGCGTGCCGATGACGTCGGGCTGCGTGGTGCCCCGCGGCGATGTCCTCGAGCTGGTCGACGACATCAAAGACGCGATACCCGGCGAGCTCGACGATGCGCAGGACGTCCTTGACGCGCGTGACTCGATGCTGCGCGAAGCCAAGGAACATTCCGACTCGATGGTGTCGACGGCGACGACAGAGGCCGATTCGCTGATCAACCACTCTCGCGCGGAGGCCGACCGGTTGCTGGCCGACGCTAAGGCGCAGGCCGACCGGATGGTCGCCGAGGCCCGGCAGCACAGCGAGCGGATGGTCGCGGAGGCCCGCGAGGAGGTCACCCGCCTCGCCGCCACATCCAAGCGGGAGTACGAGGCCAGCACCGGTCGCGCCAAGACCGAGGCCGACCGGCTCATCGAGAACGGCAACCTGGCCTACGAGAAGGCCGTGCAGGAGGGCATCAAGGAGCAGCAGCGGCTGGTGTCGCAGACTGAGATCGTGCAGACCGCGACCTCGGAGGCGACCCGTCTGATCGATTCGGCACACGCCGAGGCCGACCGCCTGCGCGGCGAGTGCGACATCTACGTCGACAGCAAGCTCGCGGAGTTCGAGGTCTTCCTGAACGGGACCATTCGTTCGGTGGGTCGCGGCCGCCACCAGCTGCGCACCGCCGCAGGCACCCACGACTACGCGGCACGGTAGCGCCTGAGGGCGTCGCCGTAGGATCGACATTTATGGCGACGCATCCGAAAGCGGCGGCGCGCCGCGCCTCACGATCGCCGCTTGTCATCAACATTTCGCGGCTCGGCCGACGACCAGGGTCGATGCTGACTATCTCTGAGACCCTGCCCAGTCCGTCGCGCATCGGACTGGACCTCATCGCGATCGCAGAAGGTGCACCGCTGACGCTGGATCTCCGGATCGAATCCGTATCGGAGGGCGCACTGGTCACAGGCACGGTGTCCGCCCCGACGTCGGGGGAGTGCGCGCGCTGCCTGACCCCGATCACCGGTGACGTCGAGATCGACCTCACCGAGCTGTTCGCCTATCCCGACAGCGCGACCGACGAGACCACCGACGCCGACGAAGTCGGCCGCGTCATTGACGACTCCGTGGACCTTGAGCAACCGATCGTCGACGCGATCGGGCTGGCGCTGCCGTTCGTGCCGCTGTGTGGGCCGGACTGTGTGGGCCTATGCCCGCATTGCGGTGTGCCGCTTGCCACCGCCGAACCCGGCCATCATCACGAGCTGATCGATCCGCGGTGGGCCAAGCTCACCGACATCCTGGATCGGGACGAGAAGTGAGCGCCGATCGGGCTGCCCTGCTCAAGGCGATGGGTGTCGACCTGCCCGACGAACTGTTGACCATCGCGCTGACCCACCGCAGCTTCTCCTACGAGAA
>JAVXWV010000774.1:0-2863 GCA_032230775.1 Mycobacterium sp.
ACTCGTCGATGCTGTTGCAACCCTGGGTATCGACTCCGGACAAGTCATGGCTGGTGAGTTTGTCCAGCCACTTGGTCACCAGGTCGAAACGCTTGTTATCGATCAGCGCTGCCGGGTAGGACTTGAACGCTGTGTGCGAGAAGAACAGCGGGACAACGTCGTTGAAGTCGTTCACTTCGGTGACGCCGAGCCGGTCGGCGAGCTTGCGCAACATCTCGATGCTGTCGCGGTGCTGCTGAAAGCGGATACTCATCGCCTTGCGCTGGAGTTCTTCCAGCTCAGCGCGAGGGATGCTATGCATCTGGGTCAGCGACTCCCCGAAGAACCCGATGGGGTCGTCCATGAAGTCCCTCACCGAGGGTGCTGACTGCTCCGTCAGGCTCATTTGGTCTCCTTCGACAGTTCACACGATACGAGCAATTGCAGTCAACAGCAATAGTGCAGCTATATGCAATTCATGGCGCTAGGGGCGGGTCATCGCATTCGTCGAGACGGACACGCAGCAGCGACTCGGCGTGTGCCGCGGTGACGAACAGCTCATCGACGGGCCCGCCGCCGATGCAGATGTTGGTGGGCAGCGAACCCGCGGGCAGCGCGATGCTGGCGCTGCGGTCACCGGCGCCGTTGATGACGTCGACGCGGTCGGCAGCGGTCAGTGCCACCCAGGTCTCACCCCGCGCGCTGATCGCGATCCCATCGGGCCAGCCGTTGTCGAAGGTGTGCACCAGACGCGGTTGCTGCCACGAGGCGGCATCGACAGGTGCGAGGCGGTAGGCCAGCAACTCGGCTGCGAGGGTGGCGGTGACCAGCAGCGTGCGTCCATCGCGGGTGAAGCCCAGCCCGTTGATGAACACCGGCCCGCTCGCCACGATGAGTTCGGTGTGGCCGGTGCTGACGTCGACGGCCCACACCTGTCCCGGTAGGCCATCCCCTGGCTTCATGGGGTCTATCTCGGAGCGGGTATCGGTGACCCACAGTCGACCGTCCGGCCCGAACATCAGGTCGTTGGGCGCGCCAAGGCCGGTCACCAGATACTCCACCCGCCCATCGGCGATCACCTGCACGCCGGGTTCCGCGGGCCCGCTGGCGCCGAACACTCCCCCGTTCTGTGCCACATAGAGGGTGCCGTTGGCGCCGCGGGCCAAACCGTTGGGTCCGCCTCCCGTCTCGATGCGCTCGGTCACTCCACCGGATGGGTCGACGATGTAGACGCAGCCATGACTGATGGAGGTCAACGCGATCCGGTGATCGTCGAGCCACACCGGCCCCTCGGTGAAGCCGAGCCCCTCAGCGAGGACGTCGATATGCGGCATCAGCGCGACGAGATGCCGTGCAGGGCGGTGATCAGATCGGCGATGTCCTCAGTCTTCGGCGTGTAACCCGGGAAGTAGCAACACACTTCGTCGGCCACCGCCCCGAACCGCCTATCGATCTCGGCGGCGCACTCTTCAGGGGTTCCGACGATCCCTATGGTGTGCACCATCGGATCGGTGATCAACACGCGCATTTCGCCGAACGCTCCCCTCTTGGAGAGTTCGTTGAGCTTGGGCTGCAGATGCGCCCAGCCTTCGACCTCGAGCACGGGCACATACGCGGGCGTGGACCCGTAGAAGGCGATCAACCTTCCGACCGCGTCGATCGCGTTCGTCAGTTCGGCGTCGGTGCGGCCGACGGCGACCATGGCCTGCGCGTTGACCCGTAGGTCGCCGGGAACTCGGCCCGCGCGCTGCAGGCCCTCGTTGATCGCCGGGATGGTGCGCTCGCTCAAGTGCCTGGCGCTGTTGAACGGCATCACCAGCAACCCGTCGGCCACCTCTGCGGCTTTGCGGGTCATCACCGGCCCCAATGCTCCGACGAATATCGGCGGCGGCCCGAACGGATTGGGACCAGGGTTGAAGTTCGGCGCCATCAACGTGTGGGTGAAGAACTCGCCGCGGAAGTCCAGGCTCGAATTACCCTCCCACGCATCGAAAATGGCCTTTATTGCGGCGACCGTCTCGGCCATCCGTGCTGCGGGCCTTCCCCACTGGCTGCTGTAGCGCTTCTCGATGTGCACCCTGATTTGTGAACCCAGCCCCAACCGAAACCGCCCCCGGCTGTAGATCTGGAGATCGTAGGCGGCGTGTGCCAGATGAAGCGGGCTGCGCGGCCCGGCGATGGCCACGTTGGTCATCAATTCGAGGTCGGTGCTGTCGGCCGCGACCAGCAGCGGGAAGAACACGTCGTGCTGTCCTTCAAAGGTGAAGGCGCCGTCAGCGCCGAGCGCCGCAAGCTCGCGTGCGTGGCTCGGCACCTTGCTCGGTGAACCCTCGAGCTGCAGATGGACTTTCATATATTGAATCCTCTGTCAGGTGCCACGACGCGCCGAGCCCGGGTGTGTCTAGGTTCTCGACTGCACCGTCGATGCGCCGCACAGCCGCTCCGAAATCGTCCAAAGCTGCTCGGCGCGTTGCGGATCGATCGCGTACGGCGCTACGTTCGCGCTGATTGCGCAGTCGGCGAGATAAAGCCCTCCGAGGCCGGCCAGCTCGTCGGACACCGCGCCCCACACGGAGGTTGCCGCGCCTTGTTCGACCGGGATGACCTCGAGCCGGGGAGGCGCAGCGGCGGGATCGCGGCCAGCCGACCCCAGCCCCATCATCGCCTTCATGTCGCCCTTTGACATGTAGCGGGACAGCGAGGTCGCAACGGTGCCGGGATGAACGGCGAAGTTCCGGACACCGCTGTCGCGATACCGCGCATCCAGAGCCACCGTGAACAGAACGTTGGCTGTTTTCGCCGCACCGTAGGCCTTGAATTTGTCGTACGGCCCATGCTCCCAGTTGGGATCGTCGAGATCGATGTCGAAGATCTTGTGGCCATC
>JAVXWV010000874.1:0-3114 GCA_032230775.1 Mycobacterium sp.
GCCGTACCCAGCGCCGAGGAGATGGCGCGGCTTGGCCGACAGGCCACCGAAGACCTTGCCGAAGAGGCGATGGACAGCGTGTTTGTGCACGCCCGGCTTGATGGAGATGCCCGATGAGCTCGCAGCGTACCGATGACGACACCTGGGACATTGCCACCAGCGTGGGCGCGACGGCGGTCATGGTAGCCGCGGCGCGCGCCGCCGAGACCGACAAGGACAACCCGCTGATCCGCGACCCGTACGCCAAGGTGCTGGTCGCCGGGGCGGGCACCGGCATATGGGAATTCATGCTCGATGATGAGTTCGTCACCAAGGTCGCCGACAGCGACCCCGAAATCGCCGCGATCGTCGAGCACATGGGCAGCTACCAAGCCGTCCGCACCCACTTCTTTGACGACTTCTTCGGCGGCGCCGCAGCCGCGGGTATCCGTCAGATCGTCATCCTGGCCTCCGGCCTGGACTCACGCGCCTACCGGCTGCAGTGGCCCGCGGGCACCACGGTGTACGAACTCGACCAGCCCAAGGTGCTCGAGTACAAGGCGGCCACCCTGGATCAGCACGGCGCCGCGGCCGTCGCGGAGCGCCGTGAGGTGCCCATCGACCTGCGCTTCGACTGGCCGAAGGCGTTGCGGGACGCGGGATTTGACGCCAACGTGCCTACGGCGTGGCTGGCGGAAGGCCTGTTGATGTACTTGCCAGCCGACGCGCAGGACCTGCTCTTCGAGCGGGTCACCGAGCTGTCGGCGGCGGGCAGTCGCATCGCGGCGGAGACGGTGGGCCTGCATTCGGCCGAACGCCGCGAACGGATGCGGGAGAGGTTCGGACGGATCGCCGCCCAGTTCGGCATCGACGACACCCTCGATGTGGGCGAGCTGACATACGAGGATCCCGACCGCGCCGACGTGGCTGTCTGGCTGGCCGAACACGGCTGGCGATCGACGGCCGTCACGTCGCAGGACGAGATGCGCCGTCTGGGTCGGGCCGTCGAGCTCGCGGACACCGACGGCGACTCGTTCTCGACATTCGTCACCGCCGAAAAGCGCTAGCTCGCGGCATTCGCCAACGGGCCTTATGGCGGGCCAACCGGTTGGTTAGGATCGGGTATTCCTCGGGTCAGGAAGGAAACCCACCATGACCACAGAATCCGTCGCGCCTGAAGCCGTCAAGGCTGAGACCACCGACATTCCTGCAACCGTTCGCCGGCTGCGCGAAACCTTCAAGTCCGGCCGCACCCGCAGTCTGGAATGGCGCAAGCAGCAGCTGCAGGCGCTGGAAAAAATGATGGTCGAGAACGAGGCGGCCGTCGCCGCGGCGCTCGAGCAGGACCTGGGTCGCAAGCCGTTCGAGGCATGGCTTGCCGACATCGCGAGCACCGCGGGCGAGGCCAAGGACGCCGCCAAGAACGTCCGCAAGTGGATGCGCCGCAAGTACCGGATGCTGGAGATGTCACAGCTGCCCGGTCGGGGCTGGATCGAGTACGAGCCCTACGGCACGGTGCTGGTCATCGGCGCGTGGAATTTCCCGTTCGTGTTGACGCTGGGGCCTGCCGTGGGCGCCATCGCCGCGGGTAACACCGTCGTGCTCAAGCCATCGGAGGTGTGTCCGGCCTCGTCGGCCCTGATGGCTGAGCTGGTGCCGAAGTACCTCGACAACGACGCGATTGCCGTGGTCGAGGGTGACGGCTCAGTCAGCCAGGAGCTCATCGCGCAGGGCTTCGACCACCTATGTTTCACGGGCGGCACGGAGATCGGCCGGAAGGTTTACGAAGGCGCGGCCTCGCACCTGACGCCCGTGACCCTCGAGCTCGGCGGAAAGAGTCCGGTGATCGTGGCAGCGGACGCCGATATCGACGTCGCGGCCAAGCGCATCGCCTGGACCAAGTTGATCAACTCCGGCCAGATCTGCATCGCGCCGGACTACGTGCTGGCCGACGCGAAGATCCGTGACGAGCTCGTCGACAAGATCAAAGCGGCCGTCACGACCTTCGAGTCCGAGAATCCCGGCGGCAAGCGGATCGTCAATGAGCGCCACTTCGATCGGCTGACCGCATCGTTGGCGGCGACCAAGGGTGATGTCGTCATCGGTGGTGGCTCCGATGCGTCGAACATCAGCATGGATCCCGCCGTTGTCATCGATCCCGACCCCGCCGAACCGCTGATGACCGACGAGATCTTCGGTCCGATCCTGCCGATCATGACCATGCAATCCCTTGACGACGCAATCGGTTTCGTGAACTCGAGGCCGAAGCCGTTGGCCGTTTATCTGTTCACGAAGACCAAGAGCATTCGTGAACGGGTGATCAAGGAGGTTCCGGCAGGCGGCATGGTGGTCAACCATCTGCTGTTCCAGTTTTCCACCAACAAGCTGCCGTTCGGCGGCGTCGGTCCGTCTGGCATGGGCGCTTACCACGGCAAGTTCGGCTTCGAACAGTTCAGCCACAAGAAGTCGGTGATGACCAAGCCGACCCGACCCGACCTCGCCGCCTTCATCTACCCCCCGTATACAGAGAAGGCTTTTAAGCTCGCCAGACGGCTTTTCTAGAAGGGAACCTCAATGCCAGGAGTGCAGGATCGCGTCATCGTCGTCACCGGGGCCGGAGGCGGGCTCGGGCGCGAATATGCGTTGACGCTCGCCAAGGAGGGCGCCAGCGTCGTCGTCAACGACCTCGGCGGTTCGCGTGACGGCACCGGCGCCGGACATTCGATGGCCGACGATGTGGTCAAGGAGATCAAGGACGCAGGCGGCCGGGCGGTCGCCAACTACGACAGCGTGGCCGAGTCAGAGGGCGCCGAGAACATCATCAAGACCGCGCTCGACGAGTTCGGCAAGGTCGACGGCGTGGTGAGCAACGCGGGCATCCTGCGCGACGGCACGTTCCACAAGATGCCGTTCGAGAACTGGGACTCTGTCCTCAAGGTGCATCTGTACGGCGGCTACAACGTTATCCGCGCCGCCTGGCCGCACTTCCGCGAGCAGAGCTACGGCCGCATCGTCGTCGCGACGTCGACGAGTGGCCTGTTCGGCAACTTCGGACAGGCCAACTACAGCGCCGCCAAGCTGGGCCTCGTCGGCCTGATCAACACGCTGGCGCAAGAGGGCGCGAAGTACAACATC
>JAVXWV010000912.1:0-6540 GCA_032230775.1 Mycobacterium sp.
GCCACACCAGCCAGTCATCGCCTGATCGGTCCGCGATCCCCAGATTGTCCGCCGGAATCATCGCCTGGTCCCACGTGCGGATGGGAGCCGCGGGATCCGTTGTGGCACGGTCGAGTTCGGCGTAGCACTCGCGAAGCAGCGCGAAGGCGTTCTCGTAGGAACCCAGCCAGACATGCAGGCCGTGCTCCTCGATCCGTCCGTGTGGTCCGCGGCTCGAGGCGCCCTTGCCGCCTAATCGCCATCCGCGCTGATATACGGTGATCGACTCGAAACGATCCCGCCAACCGCGTTCGGACAGCCGCCAGGCAGCACTGAGCCCAGCCATGCCTCCGCCGAGGATGGCCACCCGTCCCAGCGACCGCCTCACCCCAGCAGCGCTCGCGCGCGGGCGAGCTCGGGCCAGCTTTGGTCGGCCGGAAATCGGCTCAGCGCGTCGACCAGTGCCGCTCGGACCGGGTCCCCGACGAGTTCGAAATCGTCTGCAGCGGCTCGTAATTCGAAGACGGGGGCACCCTGTGTTTGGGCTAGCTCTATGGCCGCGCGAAGACCAGTGTGCCGCAGACCCGGGTCATCGTAGGGGTGAGCACGTACCCGTAGCAACTCGGCCTCGTAGAAATGAACGACTGTATCTTGGGTCACCTGCAGAGCAAGTTTCAGGCTTTCCCGGCCCGCCTCCTGCATGCCGGCCGCGGTGAGTAGTCGCGCCAAGACGCTCTCGTATGATGCGAGAAACGTCTTCAATTGTGCTGCGCGCCATCCCTCGACGACCATGGTCATGTTTTCGATGTGGGGCTGCAGCGTGGCGGGGTCCGTTTCGCCGGCGGCAAGCGCAGCCCGCGCGGCCAACGACGCACGGTTGGAGGCCGAAACCATCACCCATTCGCCGAAGCCGTGTTGCTCGGCCCGCCGGGCGACTTCCTCGATGAGTTCGGCGGCGCGGTCGAATTGGCCGGCCTCGATGCGTGCCGCCGCCTCCCGCGCTTGCCCATAGCAAAGTGTGATCGGGCCATGTGGGAAGCGCAGCGTGTTACACCGCCCTTCGATTCGGGCGAAGATGGGCTCGGCGTTGGCCAGATCTCCCTGCAGGAATCGCATGAAACCGACTTCGGAGTACAGCCCGGCTATCGGGTCGTTGGGCGCGTACCACGCTTCTTCCATTTCCGGTGCGCCCGTTCGATCGAGTGCGGCCACCGCCGCCTCCAGAGCGGCCCGTGCGGTGTCGAATTGGCCCCGGAACATGGCCAGCGCACCGGCAATCGCGTTGTAAGCCGTCGTATACCAGTCCGACAGGTCTTCGAGCCTTCTCAGCGCTTCGACCAGCTGGGTGGCTCGGCTGAGGTCCCCGCGTGAGGTGTAATAGCTCCAAAGGGCACTGAATGTTCCAAACAGTTCGAGACTGGGACCAGTGCCAACCAGTTGTAGACACCGTTCGAACTCCGCGGCGGCCTCGGTGCTTGTATGCCCGGCCGCCACCGACGTAAGGAAGCCGCGCTCGAGGCGAACGGCGATCTCGCGCCGATCCCGCGCCTGAGTGGCTGCAAGCCGCTGGGTGTTCTCCAATGCACGAGTGAGGTGCGCGCGGGCTTCATTGAGCGCACCTCGCTGCCGGGCATTGGCCGATGCCTTCTGGTAGGCCGATGCCGCATCGTCGAAACGCTCAGCTTGTTCGTAGTGGTGCGCCACCAGCGGCCATTCGGGCGCACCGTCTGCCGCTGCGGCCACGAGTGCGTCTGCTATTCGACTGTGCAGTTTGTGCCGAAGACTCGGCGGCGAGAGCTCCGCAGCGACCTCGCGCAGAAGCTCATGCTGGAAGCCCCAGCTGTCTTTGCCAACGGGCCGGAGCACCCGGCCACGCCCGAGCTGCTGGAGCACATCATCGACCTGGCGCTTGCCCATCTCGACGACGGATGACAACAGACTTCGATCGAAACGGCTGCCGATGAGCGCGGCCGCCTCGACAACGAAGAGCGCGTTCGTGCTCGAATGCAGCCGGGCGAACAACGTTTCATAAAGGGTGTCGGGCACCCGAGCCGACTCCGTGGCATCGGAGGGTTGCTCTTTGAGCTTGGCCACAACCTCCTCGATAAAGAGCGGGATGCCATCACAGCGTTCTTGCACGGCCCGCCGCGCATCCGGTGCCATTCCCGGATCCAGGGCCAGGATCAGCTTGTCGGCTTCGGCGTCGCTGAGGGGCTTCAAGTCGAACACCTTCGTGCTGGCGGGCAGCGACGGAAGTTGCCGTCCGGTTATGACGACGAGCAGCCGGCCGCTGTCTTCGCGCAGTAGCGCCTGGACTACCTCGTTGGTGTCCTCATCGAACCAGTGCATGTCTTCGACCAGCACGAGCCCGGGTCCCGTTCCCAGACACGCCAAGAGGTAATCGTGGATCCCCTGGGTGATCTGTTCGTACAGCTTTGGGCCGCCGGCCCGAACGGGTTGATAGCCGCTCTCTGGCCCGATGCCGAGGACGGGCGCCAATAGCGGGACGACCGCGGCCGGATCCAATGAGCGCTTCCGGACCTCTGCCTCCAGCCTGCGAATGCGGTCCGCCGCATCCGATTCGCGCTTGATCCCACATCGCCCTTCCAGCATCCGCCGTACCGGGCGCAAACCGACATCGGTGTGAAACGGCGATCCGAACAAACTCAGCACGGCAGCGCCTGCCTGCTGTGCCATGTCGACGGCGGCATAGGCAAGGCGCGTCTTGCCAATGCCGCCCTCGCCCTGAAACGCGATTCCCGGCGTCGCCAGCGTGCCTGCCGTCGCCTCTGCCCAGCTTCTTTGGAGGGAGGCGAGCTCACGTTCCCGGCCGACCCAGGGTCCGCGCGTGCTTGTTGCGACGTCGCGTTCTGAAACTGCGCGGTAGTGGGCGATCAAACCTTCTACGCCCTTCACGGGTTTCGGCGACAGGGCTTCTAGCACGAACGCATCCCGGACGAGTCGTTCAACTGGGTCCGAGATGACGACCGTCCCTGGCTCAGCGAGGCCGCATATTCGGGCGGCGAGGTTGGCCCCGAAACCGAAGACGTCATCATTGGCGGTGTCGAGGTAGACCAGTCCCCGATGAATACCGACCCGCACGCTGATGTCGACCCCGAACCTTTTCTGCACCCGCTCGCTGAGCCTGCTGACCTGACGCGCGATGTCGAGTCCAGCCTGCACCGCGCGGTGCACGTCATTCTCGTGGGCTTTCGGGTGACCAAACACCGCCAGTAGCCCGTCGCCATGCGTTGAGCCGATGTGTCCCTCGTAACGGTCGACGACCTCCTGAACCTGGTGGCGGTATCGCCCGACAACGGTGCGATAGATCTCGGGTTCGATGCGGGTGGACAGCGCGGTGGAGTCAGCCAGGTCGGCGAACAGGATGGTCAGGCGACGGATCTCCCCGCTGTCTCCGGGGGTTGCAAGCAGTTCTTCTGCGTCGGAGTTGCTGCGGTCGACCGCTAGCACCTGCCCGGCGAGAGCGTCGGCAGTCGCCCGATCGCCTCTGTTGATTGCCTGCACTGCGCGGTCGAGCAGCTCATCGATCGTGGGCTGGGTCACGGATGTGCGCACCGTCCGATTGTGGCTGACGTAATCGTAAGTTTTGCTGTCTTGGGCCAGCTACGGCGGAAGTCTCCTGCGCCGAAAGGCCGTGACCGCGGCCACGACGTGGTCAATCCCCGGTTGACGTGACCCACGCGTGGGCCGTGTCGAGCCGAAGTCATGGCCCCCTCAATACACTCGACGCTCATGCCCGACCCGGTCGTGTCGCTGACCAATACAGAGTCTTTGTAGTGGTCTCGGTCCCGCAATTCATCGGTCGCCCCCCGGCGTTCACGTCGCTCACAGGCCGACGGTGACGTCCTTGTCCTCAGGTGCCGCCTTCGGGTCGTTCGCCGGCGTCAAGTGCACCGTTCCCTTATAGTTCGCGCCCACGAAGCGGTAATCCTTGAGGACAACTCGGAATTCAGTGGCTCCTGCGGGCAGCACCTCTGGAACGAAACCGATGCTATGGGCAGGAATCGCCATCCGTGGCAGGCCGATCCGAACGAACGGCGACGCGGCCTGCAACGTCCGCGGATAGTTCTTCGAAATGACTTTGACTGGATCGGACGGTTGTGGCTCGTCGTCGACCGGTTGTGTCCACCACGGTCCTGAGATGGCGGCCTGGACAACGGTAGCGGTCGTCCTCACCTGAAGATCGACGAGTTCGTGGATCACGCGAATCCACGCGTCCAGCCCCCACTCTCCGGCTTTATCGGTTTTCGAGGCGTTCTCGGTGATCATGTTGAAATCGCGGAGCGCCCCACGCATCACGTTGGCGGTGCGCTGCATTCTCATCCTCGGAGCGGTCATGGGGCATCGCCTTGCTGTGTCTGGCCCGGTCGGCCACGCGGGTATCGGGGCTGGTTCACCCTCTCCAGGAACTCCAGCGGTGAGCTGACCAGCCGCCCGGTGACCTTTTGGCTGAAGTCCGTAACATCGCTCAATCGCAGACCGCCGGCCATCCACTTCTCGGCCATGTCAAAGTAATCGTTTGTCATGCCTTCAACCGCATCGGTCCAAAGGTTGACGGCAGTCGCTACGACATGGGTCGACGGCCCCGAATCGCTCGTCTCGGGATCTTCCACTGGCTGTTCGTGCTCGTAGTACTCGAATGGCTGTGGCGGCGGATCTTGGTCGTCGTTCGGATCGGCGGCAGGACCGAAGAGAAATTCCGACGACGCCGTGCCGTAACCGGTTAGACAGACCAGTCGCTGCTGCGCGAAGGGCGACAAGCCGCTGATGTGGATCACCTTCCGGGTCCGCACTCCGACCATTGGCTGATCCGGGTCGCGCTGTTCGTTGGCCACCCACATGTTGATATAGCCGCGGTCGACGAGCACCTGGCCATCGCCCGGGCCGGGTGTCGGGTCATCGAGGTCATAGTCCAGGCGAGCTTCGCACTCGCCGAAGGTGGGGTAATACTTCAGCGCTGTTGTGATCTCGTAGCCACCGAGTCCGCGGAAGCCGACCGTTTCAAGGACGCGCCGCCAGCGGTCCCTCCTGAACGGGTCTTGGAATGGCGCCATCCTGATGAAGAAATCTGGGTAGTTCTCGTTCCAGTTGAACGGATTGACGATCGCTTTCAACTGGTTAAGCGAGACAGTGTCCGAAGAGAGCTCGGTATCGATTACGGCGCACCGCAAGCCGTCGACCGTGACCAACGCGGCTTTGCACAACGGTACGTTCAGCGTCGCTGGGTCGACCATCTCGGACGAGGCGGCTACTTCGCGGAAGCTGTCGTAGTCCGCGCGGCCCGTTAGCCGAGACTGCACCGTTTGGTAGTAGTCGTCGAAACTCGCTTCGACGTGGTCACGGCGCTCTTTGTACGTCTTACCCTTGGGTCCAACTGCCGCCAATGCGGGCACCAGCGCAGCCTTGAGCTCCGAATCCGACGATGCCAACATCGGCGTCGGCGCGACCTGGTGTATGCGTGCCGCGGCCGAGAGCCCGTAGAACAGCCGTTGCTTCTGCGGTGCGGTCAGGCCTCGTGCACCTTGCTGCTGGTCGGCTTGCTCTGCTCGCTCGCCGAGCCGCGCGCATGCCTCGCCCAAATTGGGAGTCCGCTTCGCCTTTTCACGGAAAAAGAAGTTCTCGACCTCGCGGTACCACCCGGCATTCGCTGAGGCCTTGGGGAGAAATCCGTCCAAAGCTGCCGCGACGGAGGAGTTACCCGACTGGGCGGCAGCCTCGTCGAGCACACCATAGACCTCAAGCAGATCACGCAGCGCCGTCATAGCGCCTCCTCGCCCCGTTTGCCCAGTTAGCATACCGTGATACCTGCACAAACACGCCTGATTTCGGGGGAAGGGCTAACTGGTGGACCGCGGGACTGGCGACGGCAGCATCAACGATCTGCCTTGGGCGTCGGTATTTGACCCAGCTGCCAATGCGCGCGCACTTAGTGCAATACAGGCGCAAGGATTTCGGGCGGCCAGTGAGATTGTCGATCGCTTTGCCCGCATCGCCACGACGGGTCTAAACGGCAAAGACAGGCCCACGACGTCGGCTGCACCCCTTACGAATGACCAACGTGCTGACCTTTTCGGCGCCACCGATATCGAGCCGTTGATGCGGTCATGGTGGGTGATGATCGGCCAATTTCTGCTCGGATCCGCCCCCCATGTTCCCGATCCGGTTTCCGCGGACGGAGCCAGCCTCGATTTTTCGAACTCCGCAACAGAAGGGCGGTTGGACCTCGCGGCCTCGGCGCCCGGTGTTGCGAAAGCCGAAGTGTGGCTGCACAACAGGGCCGCGGCTGATCTTGGACAGATTCAGTTGCGGTGCAGCGATTTGCTGGCCCACGACGGCAGTGTGATCGGATCCGATACGGTCACGTTCGATCCCACCGTCGTTGGGATGCCCGGCCGGTCGAGTCGCGGCATCGAACTGAAAAACGAAGTGCCGCAGGGGGTTGCGCCCGGCATCTACCGGGGCACGTTGCTGGCCGAGGGCCACCCGACCTTGTGGCTGCCGGTCGTCCTCACGGTTCGCGTGCCGCTCACGTGACGGATA
>JAVXWV010000055.1:0-2558 GCA_032230775.1 Mycobacterium sp.
GCCGAGGACCGGCTGATGACCAATCTGAGCGACGAGGAGCGTTACGAGTTCAAGCGCGTGTTGGCCGCGCTTGGCTCCGACCCGATTTAAGCGATTTGTGTGCAGTTTGGAGCGCTCAGCGCAACAAACTGCACACAAATCGCTAGTGGTGGTGACAGGCCGCAGGCGGCGACGGCGGGATGTCCAGCGCGGGATTGCCGTCGAAGAAGCCCACCGGTTTCAGGTGGAATCCCGTGTACGCGCACGGCATCACCGGCCAGTCCTCCGGCCGGACGACGTGGTGCGCACCGAGCGTGTACCAGAGCACGACATCGGTGTTCTCCAGCGGTGCATCGTCGGCGATGAACTCCGGCAGGCCCTGCATATCGGCGGACTGGTACATGTAGTCGCCCGCGGCGAACTTCTCGTCGGCGTCGTAGCGGGTCACCCACAGGTTGTGCTGGACGAAGCGCGCGCGGTCGTAGATGTATGAACCTTCCTGCACCATCACCGGCACCACGTCCCTTGGCGTCAGCTTGTAGGCCACCGGGGCGCCCAGTTCGTTGCGCTTCGACGGGTTGGCGATCTTCCAATACCGGCCCTTCGACCAGTCCCAGTCCCGCGCACCGTCGGCCTCAGAGGCCACCAAGGTGTCGCGGGTGATCCACGCATTGTGGTGTGGGTTGAGCGCAGCGTCGGGTTCGGGAATCGAGTCGACCTCGTAGACGCTGTTGCCTGCCCCGTCGATGCTCATGTCGAGCCGGAAGTTGAAGAAGTGTTGGTGATTTGGCCCGTAGATGTTGGGCGCGACCAGCTTTCCCCATCGCGGCTCCTCACCGTCCGGCACCGCCCCTGTGGTGAGCACTCCGGAGAGCTTGACCTCCACCTCCATCGACGCGTCGTTGTAGAAGTACCAAAAGAAGCCGTACTCGTAGTTGCCGACGGTGCAGATCATCGAGATCACCAGCCGCCGGGCCCGCCGCACCTCCACCTCACCCGTCCGGAAATCTGTGTGCTTCCAGGAGATTCCGTAGTCCTCCTCGTGCATGCAGATCGCGTTCGGGATGGTGACGGCGTTGCCAGACGAGTCGTTGACCGTACCGTCGAAGTAGTAGATCTCGCCGAGGCAGTCGCAGCCAAGGGTCAACGGGTTCGCCGAAAAGCCCATCCCCACCTCGCCCATGTCGAAGACGTTCTTGTTCCAGTGCGTAGGCTCGGTATCCCCGTACGGCACAACCATTTCCGACAGCGATGCCCGGTAGATGATGGGCCGGGTCTCACCGCGGTCGGTGTAGCTGATCTCGTGCAGAGTGATGCCCTCGCGAGGATTGAAGCCCACTCGCATCGACCACTTCTGCCATTGCACCTTCCACCCGTCGACGGTGAAACTCGGGCCGTCGGGCTGGATGATCTCGATTGCCTTGACGTCGTCACGGAACTCGGTGAACGCAGGCCGGTTGTTCTCGTCGAACATGAACTTCCCGGCGTAGTTGCCTGCGGTCGGTGGCAGCGGCACCACTCCGTGGTCCTCGATGTCGATCACCTTCATGGAGTCGAGATCGAAGGTGACGATCAGACCCTCGACCGGTCGCGCGTAGCCGTGTTCGGAGGGCGCTGCACGCATGAATGTCAGCGGTCGGCAGATGAGCGGCGAGTTGTCGTAGTGATCCTGGCTGCCGTAATAGCCTGCGGGCCAAGGGTCGATCATCGCCAGGTCGAAGTCGGTGACACCGCGCTTGCGCATCGCCTCCTGCCACCGTGGGTCGGCCCGCACCACCTCTTCCACCCCGGTCATGTGCTCGACGAGATAGGACGGGAACCGGCCGGGCACCGCCTTCCATGAGTCGATGACACGAGCCCCGAGGTCGACGACCGCCTCGTAGATCAGCTTGGCCGCACCGTCGTACATGGTGACAAACGCCCGACGTGGAACGTCCACCGCGCTATCGAACGTCAGCTCAGGGGTCTTGCCCGGCTCCGCCAACTGGATCATCACGAATTTCAATGTCGGCGTCGCATATTCGGAGTCGGTGATCACCGTCGCCGCAGTTTCGATCTCCGCACCGGTCAGTGGATCGAGCGGATACCGGGCTGTGTTGTCAACCGCCTCCGTGCTCGGCACGGTGCTTTCCATCGTCATTTGGCTTCGTCCTTCAACTCGAGTACTGCGAGATGTGCAAGTGCGTCTTCCTTGCTGACCTTGGCCGCCGACCGGCGGCCGAAGAAGTAGACGATCGCGCCGAGCACGAACATGCCGATCGCGATCCCACCGACCCAGGTCATCCAGGTCGCCGTCGGTACCTTGATCCACGGCGCGGCGAACGAGTAGTACACGCCCGCACAGGTCGCGACCATGCCAATCGCCGCCACGGTATAGACCGCGGGCATTCCGCCGGGGATTCTCCAGAAGTCTTCGCTGGCATAGCGATCCGCGTACTTCTTGCGAGCGATAAGGAGCGGGATGAAGAAGAAGAAGCCGGAGAGCAACCACACCACGCTCAGGCCGCCCTGCAGATAAATCGTCACGTTGGCCATGCTGCTCTGGGAGTACAGCCCAACCACGAGCAGCGAGGACAGCA
>JAVXWV010000078.1:0-4728 GCA_032230775.1 Mycobacterium sp.
ATTACGCGCGCACAGCAGCTTGCCCACGAGCACAAGGTGCCCGTGGTGGTCGAGGTCTTCCTGGAGAGGATCACCAATATCGCGATGGGCACCGAGATCGACAACGTCATGGAGTTCAACGACCTCGCCGAAACACTCGACGATGCGCCAACGGCGGCCGCACTGCTCCTCGACTGAAACGGGGCCTCTGATCTAGTTGCAGGCGGAGTCGTATCGTCGATGTGCCAAGCTCTGAGCGACTATGTCGCTGAATAGTTAGACAGTCGCGCCAACGAGCGACACTGTCGCTCAGAGCTTGGCAATCTGGCACTAGTAGATGGGCCGGGCCGGACTCCGTTCTACTGCAACGGAATCAGGGTCTCGCGACGCTCGCCTCTTTGTCGAACTCCGACGCGAGATCGCGGGCCACACGCTTCAGCAGCGGCGCCACCTTCGTCGCCGACTTCAACGTCAGGCGCGCGGCGGGCCCCGAGATCGAGACCGCGGTCAAGGTGGGGGCGTCGGGCACCGGCACCGCGAAGCACCGCACGCCGAGCTCCTGCTCGCCTTCGTCGACGGCGTAGCCACGCGACCGGCTCAGCTCGATGTCGCGGATCAGCGCCTCCGGCGTGGTGTGCGTGTTCTCGCTGGAGGCCGGCATCCCGGCGCGCTTCAGCACCGCTAGCACGGCCTCGTTGGGCAGCTGCATCAATAGCGCCTTGCCGACCCCGGTGCAATGCAGGTACACGCGCCTGCCCACTTCTGTGAACATCCGCATCGAGTGCGGCGAAGGGACCTGAGCGACATAGACCGCCATGTCGTTGTCCAGCACCGCCATATTGGCGCTCTCGCCCGTCTTCTCCACCAGTTCTGCAAGGTGGGGACGCGACCACGCTCCAATGAGTTGCGCTGCGCTCTCTCCCAACCGAATCAGCTTGGGTCCCAACGCATAGTGCCGGTTCGGGAGCTGCCTCACGTAGCCCATGTTCAACAGCGTCCGCACCAGACGATGAATTGTTGGTTGCGGCAGTTCGGCACGAGCCGCCAACTCTCCGAACGCAATTGACGGGCCTGCGCTGGCCATGATCTCGAGCAACTCGAACGCGCGCTCAACCGATTGGACGCTGCCCTTGATCGGCGAGTCATCCGCCATCGATGGCCTCCGATCCATTGAGTCGCTCCGCATGGCGGCAGCGCCGTTTCGTATTACGAAATTATCATGGAGAGGGCAAAGGCCCACGATGCGGCCTGGATTGCCTGCCGACGACCTTATGCTTGGAGCGCCATGACCGACCCCGCCGGAAACCTGCGAAAAGCCGCGCCTCTGGAGCGTGCGGCACCACTGCGTCAGGCGGTGTACGACATTCTCGTTGAAATGATCGTCAGTCGTGAGTTGCAACCGGGTGCGCACCTGGTCGAGCACGAGTTGGCGGCCCAGCTCGGCGTCAGCAGGCAGCCTGTGAGGGAGGCACTGCAGCGCATGCAGAGCGAGGGCTGGGTGGACTTGCGCCCCACTCTCGGCGCGTTCGTGCACACCCCCACCGACGCAGAGGCCGATCAGCTTCTCGCCGTACGCACCCTGCTCGAGGCGGAGTCCGCCAGGCTGGCCGCCGGCGCTGCGACGCCGGAGCAGACAGAGCACCTCTGGGAGCTCCAACGCGCCGGGGAGAAGGCGCTCGCCGACGACGACCAGGAGGGCCTCGTCGCCGCCAATGCCGCTCTGCACGGTGCCGTTGTTTCGATGTCCGGGAACAAGGTTCTTGCCGATCTCATCGGGTCGGTCGACCGTCGGGTGCGGTGGTACTACTTGCCCATCGCGCTGGCGCGCGGCAAGGACGCCTGGGACGAACACGCCCAGCTCATTCAGGCGATTGGCCGGCGGAGCTCCAAGCGCGCAGGCGACCTGATGCGCCAGCACACCGAGCGCACCCGCGACATCTACCACCAGCAACGGCAGGAGACGGCCGAGGGGACTGCCTGACCGGCAATTCCCCTCGGCCGCCGAATTCCCGCCTGCGACGGGTCTCTTCAGTCGACCAGCGTCGCCGCCATCGGCCTCTCCGCCGTGGCCGGGCTTGGCGCAACCGGCGCAACGGCAGGCGTGCGGCGACCCGGCTGCCGCAGGAAGACCGCGATCCCGGCTGAGACCAGGGCACTCACCGCGGCGATCCAGTAAGCACCCGTATAACCCCAAGCGTCGATGACGCTCGCACCGACGCCGATCCCCACGACCGAGCCGAGCAGCTTGGAGCTGTAGATGAGGCCGTAGTTGCTCGCGTTGTTGTTCTCGCCGAAGTAGTCAGGGGTCAGCGAGGCGAACATCGGGTAGAAGGCGCCGCCGCCGAATCCCACCAGGAAGGCGAAGAACAGGAACGCGATCTCGTTCTGCGCCTTGCCCGCGTACAGCAGGCCGACCAGTGCCACGGCCGATACCAGCAGCACGGCGATCAGGGTCTGCTTGCGCCCGAACCGGTCCGATATGTAGCCGGTCAGCGTGCGACCGGTGCCGTTGATGATCGACAGCACGCCTGCGGACGACGCCGCGATCAACGGGCCGAAGCCGAGTTCCTTGGCGAACGGCACCATGTAGCTGATGCCGAACAGCGAGACGCCTGCGCTGATCCCCAGCGACAGCCACATCAGTGGCAGCATGCCGGTCTTGATCGCCTCCATCGGCGTGTACTGCCGGACGGCGGGCGGGTTCTTGCGAAGGCTCTCCGCGCCCTTCTTGCTGCTCGCCCACTTGAGTGGGTCAACATCGGACGGCCACCAGTTCTTCGGCGGGTCCCGGAACATCAGTCCGCACAGAGCGACGACAATCAGCATGTACACGGCGACCAGGTCGAGGACCCAAGCATAGGTGTTCGGATGCAGGGCGAAACTGAAGATGAAGATGAATGGCACAGCGCCGTAAGCGAATCCGCCGTTGACGAACCCCGTCTTGCCGCCTCGCCGCTCTGGATACCACTTACCGACGAGGTTGATGCACGTCGCATACACCAGGCCTGCACCGATGCCGCCGCATACGGAGAAGCCGAGGTAGGCGATGACCAGGCTGTCGCTGTTAGCGATGCTGAGGAAGCCGACCGCCGACAGGACGGCGCCTGCCAACATCGCAGTCCTGGCCGAGACGATGTCCTTCTCCCGGAGCTTTCCGGCGGGAAACGCCACGAGTGCCTGGAAGAAGGCCCAGATGGAGAGCAGCCAGAACGTCTCGGACATGGTCCAGTGGTGCGCGTCGCGGAGAGACTTCGCGGCGGCGCCATAGCCGTACTCGTAGACACTGATCGCCATCATGGCGGCCCACGGCAGCCAGACCATCCAGGCCCGGGACCTGCCGAGGAGTTCTCGATCGGTCTCACCGACGCGGTAGACGCGGTTGTTCGCGTCGGTGATCTCCCGATAACTTGCTTTCGTTTCCGACATCGTTGATTCTCTTTCTAGCGAGGGTTACAGGCTCGCGCTTCTACCGCCTCTCGCGTCAGGTTTTCGCGACAGACACAGGAAGCACTTGCGCTGCACGGGGATATGGCCCCGGGGCAGCGATCGGACGGCACACGTCGGTGACTCGGCGTGCCTCACATCTGTTCTTCGCTCACGCCGAGGGCTGCCAGTTACCTTGGGCGAGCGACTTTCCCAGCACCTCCTGTGCTGCCGAGCGGTTAGCGCATAGTGATATCGCCCTTTCGACGTAGGACCACTGACAAGCTCAAATGGCTCCGGCACCCCTAAACAGCTCGAGTTGCTCGGGTGAGTAGCCGAGCTCCGTGCAGATCTCGTCGGTGTGCTCGCCGAGCAACGGCGACCGGACGATGTCGACAGGAGAATCCGACAGCCGCAGCGGAGAGCCGACGGTCTTGAACGGGCCCCGCTCGGGATGGTCGACGGTGACGATCGCGCCAAGATCGGCGAGTGTTTCGTCCTCGATCAGTTCCTTGGTGCTCAGCACCGGACCACACGGAACGTTCAGGGCGTTCAGCGCCTCCAGCGCCTCCCACTTGGTGTGCTGCCCGGACCAGTCCTCGATCAGCGCGAAGACCTTGTCCAACTTGGGCAGTCGGTCCTCGGGTCGCACCCAGTCAGGATGCTCGGCGAGGTCTGGCCTGCCGATCAGTTCCGCCAGCGGCGCCCAGATCTGCGGCTGGACGATCACATAGATGTAGTCGTTGGGACCGCCGCCCTTGGTCCGGACGGCCCACCCCGGTTGGCCTCCGCCGGATGCGTTACCCGACCGCGGGACCTCGTCGCTGAAGTGTTCATTCGGGTACTCCTCCAGCGCGCCGCTCGCGAGCCGCTGCTGGTCGCGCAGCTTCACCCGGCAGAGATTGAGCACGGCGTCCTGCATTGCGACCTCGACACGCTGCCCACGACCGGTGTTCGTGCGCTGATAGAGCGCGGCCAGGATCCCCGTGACCAAGTGAATGCCGGTCCCCGAATCGCCGATCTGCGCACCAGTGGCCGTCGGGGGCCCGTGCTCGAAACCGGTGGTGGCCATGGATCCGCCCATCGCCTGCGCGATGACTTCGTATGCCTTGAAGTTGAAATACTTGCCTGGGCCGAACCCCTTGATCGACGCATAGATCAGCCGCGGGTTGATGTCACGCAGCCGCTCCCAGGTGAAGCCAAACCGATCGACGACCCCCGGCCCGAAGTTCTCGACGAGGACGTCGACGCGGGACACCAGGTCGGTGAAGATCTGCTGTCCCTCTTCGCTCTTCATGTTGAGGGTGATGCTGCGTTTGTTGCAGT
>JAVXWV010000085.1:0-3174 GCA_032230775.1 Mycobacterium sp.
AAGTCGCCGAGCTGGGAGTCGCCCTCATCGCCGATGGTCTGATCCAGCGAGAGCGGCTCCCGGGCATAACGTCGTAGTTCCAGCACCCTCTCCGGGGTGATGTTCATCTCCGTGGCCAACTCTTCCGGAGTGGGGTCGCGACCCAGGTCCACCAGCAGCTCCCGCGTCACACGGCCCAGCGTGGCGATCACCTCGATCATGTGCACCGGTATCCGGAGGGTGCGGGCCTGATCAGCCATCGCCCGGGTGATGGCTTGCCGGATCCACCAGGTGGCGTAGGTGGAGAACTTAAATCCCTTGGTGTAGTCGAACTTCTCCACCGCACGGATCAAGCCCACGTTGCCCTCCTGGATCAGATCCAGGAATGGCATACCGCGGCCGGTGTAGCGCTTGGCCAGTGACACAACGAGACGCAGGTTGGCCTCCAGCAGGTGGTTATTCGCGCGCTGCCCGTCGCGGACGATCCACCGCAGATCCCGGCACAGCTGCGGGGGCAGCTGGTCGGTCGCGTCCTCAGCCCGGCAGACCCGCTCGGCGGCATAGAGCCCGGCCTCGATGCGCTTGGCGAGCGCCACCTCCTGCTCGGCGTTGAGCAGGGCGACCTTGCCCACCTGCTTCAGATACGCCCGCACCGGGTCGACCGAGACGGTGAGCTCAGCGTCCTTGCGGGCCTGCCGCAGCGCCTGGGACTCCTCCTCGTCCCCAGCGAAGTCCTCCGCGTCCGGACCACTGGGCGCCTCTGGCCCCTCAGCGCCGGCGGTGATCTCCTGCCCCTCCACCTCGGCGAGGTCCTCGGCAGCGGGTCCACTCTCGATGTCGGTGGCCTCCTCAACGTCGGTGATCTCCTCGACGTCGTCGACGGGTTCGGTCACGTCGGCGGGTTTCGTGCTGGCCTTCGCGGATGCGCGGCGACGCTCGATATCTTCACCTCCTCGACACCACCCTGGTCAGCGCCTTGTTAAATCGCTGTGGCACCCATAGTTCATTGCACGAATCCTTACACGCGCTGCGGAGGCCTTCGGACGCGTCAACCACGGCCACCGCGGCGCCCTCGCCGTCCAGACCCGCCGACTAATCTGAAGATTCACCCGCTACGAAGACATAATGCTCCGCTTCACGGTCGACCTCACAGTGCCGTTCACCAACAATTGCGCGGAACGCGCGGTCCGACCAAGTCAAGGTCCAACACGCACCTCCGGCGGCTGACACACCATGCAAGGGCTCATCGACTTCGCCATCGTGCACTCCTACCATGACACCGCCACCACGTGGGGCATCGACAAACTCCAGACCCTGCGACAACTCCTCACCACCGGCGCATGACTACCACCAGCGCTCACTCCCAGCTGAATAGCTATTCCGGTCTCACCTAATTCTTCACCCACGTCTGGATCATTTCAGCAAGCAAGATCACACTTACGTTTGCCCCACGATTATGACCGATCGCCGCACATCACGGCGCAACACCGCCGAGCAGCCCGGCATTCGCTGCGCCAGGTACGCGGCGTAGGGCGGTTGATGGGCGACGGTGAACGCGAGGCGGAGCGCTGCGTTGCAGTCCTCGAAGTGGTAGCCGCCCATGCCGTGAAGCTGTGGGAAGTGGCGACGAGGACGCTGGTCGCCGCGCCCTGCTTGACCGTCGCGGTGGTCGCCATCGCCGAGACCCGCTCCCGACAATGTCGGCACAGACCGAGGTGGGCGAGCGCGTCGGCACGCCTCCGACCCTCGAGCACGCCCAACTCCAGTCCGCGGAGCTCGTGACATTCCTGGCAGGTCAGCTCAGCCTTGGAGGCCTCCCGGGGTGCGCAGGATGTGGTGCAGCTTGGCCAATCCGCTCCGGATACGTGACTTCGCGGTTGCCCAGCGGGATCGCCTCGAGCTCGGCGACCTCGCGCGCGGTCATGCCGTGCGCGGCGCTCAGCACGGCCGCGCGGGCCTGCTCCGTGGGCAGCGCCGCCAGCGTGGCGCGCAACTCGGCGGAGGTCTCACCGGCCAGGCTGTGGCGCTCCGGGTCCTCGGTCATGGCCCCGATGAGCGGGTCGAGCCCCTGCCGGTCCATCGGATAGGGCCGGCGGACCCGCACGGTGTCGACGGCCGGGTTGTGCACGATCCGGATCAGCCAGCCGCGCACCGACCCCCGGCGGGCGACGTACCAGGTGGCCTGCCGCCACGCCCGCGCAAGGCCTCGCTGTGCGACGTCCTCGGCCAGCCCGGCGTCACCGACCACCCCGAGCGCGACGCTGAATGCCGGGCGTTGAAAGCGGCGCACGAACTGCAGCGCGGCCGCGGGGTCGCCGGCGCCGAACCCGGCCAGCAGCAGTCATCGGACAGGGCCGCCCCGAGCTCGCCGCCGAGGTCTACCGGCGCGACGGCTGGGGACTGCTCACTGGACCGACGCGGCCACAGCGGTGCCAGACGGCTCGGACCACTCATGAGGCTCGATCGAGGTCGTCGCTGTGTGGCCGCCCTGAACTCGTCACAATTCGTGCGACATCGTTCCTAGGCCTGCGTGCACTGGCGGCGGGGCAGCTCCACGCCGGTGTTATTGACCAAGACGGTTCCATCGCGTCTCACCCCGGGATCGCAAAGGTTGCATTCACGGGGTCAACGGCGGTCGGTAAGAAGATCGTCGAAGCGTCCGCGGGTAATCTGAAGCGCGGCGCAATTCGAGAAGGTAACGCCCTACTGGGTGTGGCTGGTAGGGCTCCTCAAGCAGGGCGATCTCGGTGGCGTCGAGTTCCAGGTCGACGGCGGCGACGGCGTCGTCGAGGTGTCCGACCTTGGTGGCGCCGACGATCGGCGCCGTGACGGTCGGGTTGTTCAGCAGCCAGGCCAGCGCGACTTGCGCGCGGGGAACACCGCGCTTTTCGGCGACCTCGGCCACGCGCTCGACGATGACGCGGTCGGTCTCCTGGTAGAGGTCGCCCCACAGGTCGATCTCGCTGCGCGCGGTGGTGGCGTCCCAGTCCCTGGTGAGCCGGCCGCGGGCGAGCGGGCTCCACGGGATGACCCCGACGCCCTGGTCGGCGCAGAGTGGGAGCATCTCGCGCTCCTCCTCGCGGTAGAGCAGGTTGTAGTGGTTCTGCATGGTGGAAAACCGGGTCCAGCCACCCAGATCAGCGGTGTGCTGCGCCTTCGCGAACTGCCAAGCCCACATCGACGACGCGCCGATGT
>JAVXWV010000095.1:0-2526 GCA_032230775.1 Mycobacterium sp.
GCCGTAAGGGCGAGGCTTCCGCGAAGGATTCTCTAGTGAAGAATGAGCCTCATGGTCGCAGTCAATGCTTTGGTCGCACACCAGGACGCGGAAGGTTCGATCACCCTCAAACACGAGGTCGTCGACGAGGCGTTTCTGCCCGAGGGTGATGTACGGATCGCCGTTGAGTACTCCGGCGTCAACTACAAGGACGCCCTTGCCATCACGCCGAAGGGCGGCGTGGCACGCTCCTATCCGCTCATCCCCGGTATCGACGTAGCGGGCACGGTAACCGCCAGCGCGGCTGCCGACTTCGCGGTGGGGGACAGAATCGTCGCCCACGGATACGACATCGGCACCGGCCGCCACGGCGGATATGCCGACACCGCACGCTATCCGGCCGACTACTTGGTCAAGCTCGACGCGTTGACGACCGCTCAGGCGGCCGCCATTGGCACCGCCGGGTTCACCGCGGCCATGAGCGTCAACGCAATCCGAGCGCACGGCGTCCGGCCCCAGGACGGTGCGGTGCTGGTTACCGGCGCGACCGGGGGAGTGGGCAGTGTCAGCGTCGACCTGTTGGCCGGTCTGGGATACGAGGTGATCGCATCCACCGGGAAGGCCGACGCCCACGACTATCTGATGCGACTCGGCGCGACCCAGGTCATCGGCCGGCTGCCCGCCGAGGGGGAGAAGATCCGGCCGCTTGGCAAGTCCGCCTGGGCCGCGGTCGTCGACAGCGTCGGTGGCGACACCCTGGCGTATGCGTTGAGCACGCTGAATTACGGTGGAGTGGCAGCGATCTCCGGTTTGGCCCGGTCGGTCGATCTGCCGACAACGGTGATGCCGTTCATCCTGCGGGGCGTGACACTGGCTGGCATCGATTCGGTGATGTTGCGGATCGACAAGCGTCGTGAGTTGTGGCAGTCGATCGCGACCGACCTGTTGCCGCCTCACCTCGACGACATCACGCACGACATCTCGATCCTCGAAGCACCCGACACGCTGCGCACCATCGTCGGCGGCGGCGTCACCGGGCGCACCCGGGTCATGGTGAAGGACGGCTTCTAGCCGCTACTTGAGTTCGGACGACGACAGGCCCAGCAGGCGGCGGGCCACCACCAGCTGCTGAATCTGCTGCGTGCCCTCGAAGATGTCGAGGATCTTGCTGTCGCGTCCCCACTTCTCCAGCAGTGTCTCCTCGGAATAGCCTGTGGTGCCTGCCATTTCGACCGCCTTGAGCGTGATGTCGCTGGCCACCCTTGCGGCCTTGGCCTTGGCCATCGACGCTTCCTTGGAGTTCGGGATGTTGTTGTCGGCCTGCCACGCCGCCCGCACGTTCAGCAGGTAGCCGGCTTCCCAATCGGCCTCCATCCGCAGGAACTCCGCGGCCGGGGCGCTTTGCGCATGCGACGGTTTGTCGTAGGAGATCTCCACGCCGGCGTCGGTGAGGATCTTGCGGAGCTCCTCGAGCGCGGCGCGGGCGATCCCCACCGCCATGGCCGCGACGATCGGCCGCGTGTTGTCGAAAGTCTCCATGACCCCGGCGAAACCCTTCTCCCTGTGGATTTCCGGGTCGCCCAACAGGTTTTCCTTCGGAATGCGGGCGTTGTCGAAGCGGATCACGGCGGTGTCGGATGCCTTGATGCCAAGCTTGTGCTCAAGACGTTCGACGGTGACACCAGGGTGTTCGCGCGGCACGATGAACGACTTGATCGCGGCGCGGCCCAGCGACTTGTCCAGCGTCGCCCACACCACGATGTGGCTGGCACGCGAGCCGCCGGTGACGAAGATCTTCTCGCCGTTGATGACGTACTCGTCGCCCTCGACCTTGGCTGTGGTGGAGACCGCCGCCGAGTCGGACCCGAAGCCCGGCTCGGTGATCGCCATTGCGGCCCAAACCTTTCCGAGCCTCGCCAGCTGTTCGTCGGTGGCTACGCCGGAGATCGCCGCGTTGCCCAGCCCCTGGTAGGGCACCGAAAGCAGCATCGCGACGTCGCCCCAGCTGACCTCTGTCGCATTGAGCACCGCGGACATGTTGCCGCCGTTGTGGTTTTCTTTCGAACCTTCGCTGTCGCGGAACGCCTCGGCGCCGGCGAACGAGATGGTCTTCGCGTTCGAGATGCCCTCGAAGAGGCTGGCCAGTGTTTCCAGCTCGACGGGGTACGCATGTTCCTTCAGGTCGTACTTGCGTGATATCGGCCGAATCATCTCGGCGGCGCCTTGGTGGCCCTTCTCGATGACCGCCTGCAGGTTCTTGGGCATTTCCAGATTGATTGCCATGACAGGTCTTTCGTTCGAAGTTGGATGACGCCGCTAGATGACTACGACGCCCTCGGCGACGCCGATCGCGCGCAGGTCGCGGTACCAGCGTTCGACGGGATGTTCCTTGGTGAAGCCGTGGCCGCCCAACAACTGCACGCCGTCGAGGCCGATCTGCATGCCCTTGTCGGTCCCGAGCCGCTTGGCCAGTGCCGCCTCGCGGGCGAACGGCAGACCCTGCTCGGCGCGCGAGGCACCGCGCCACGTGATCAGCCGCAGGCCGTC
>JAVXWV010000116.1:0-4032 GCA_032230775.1 Mycobacterium sp.
CTCGATTCGCGGGTGACTAGCACTTACCCTGGCAAGCGTGACCAGTCCTCCTGATCCACACGCCTGGCAGCGTCCCGCGTCTGCAAGCCTGGTCGATCCCGAAGATGATCTTCCTACCTCGAATTACTCCGGTGATTTCGAAACCACCGCGATCCCGCGCTACGACTCGGCCAAGTCGTCGTCAGGCGAGCCGTTCGGCCTGATCGGCGACCCTGAGCCGCTGCCATACGTCCAACCGGGCGACGGGCATTCACTGGGTCCATATGGTGCGGAACCCACCGAGATCGCGCCGGATGCCGGCGACGACCGCGCTCGCGACCGGCGGGGGACTCAGGACCTCGGTCTGCTCCTCCTCCGTCTCGCGGTCGGGGCGTTGCTCATCTGGCATGGACTGCAGAACGCCCTCGGCCTGCTCGGTGGCCCCGGCTTCGACGGCTTCGAGAAGTCGCTGACCGGTATGGGCTTCCGACACGCCGACATCCTGACCTACGTGGCGGGAGGCGGTCAGATTGCCGCCGGGGTGTTCCTGGTGCTGGGCCTTTTCACGCCGGTTGCGGCTGCCGGCGCACTGGCGTACATGGTGACGGGCCTATTGGCGGAGGCAATGACGGCACACGAGGAGGCCAGGCTGTCGTCGTTCCTCACCGACGGCCACGAGTACAAAGTCATTCTGGCTTGCGTGGTCGCGGCCATCATCCTGATCGGCCCGGGTAGCTACGGTTTCGACGCAGGTCGCGGCTGGGCCCGGCGCCCGTACATCGGCTCATTCGTTGCGCTGCTAGTTGGTGTCGCGGGCGGAATCGCGGTGTGGGTGCTGCTCAACGGCGGCAATCCGCTGGCCTGACGAGGCTATTTGTAAGGGTTCGGCACGCGGCCATGACTCGCCTCTGCCAACATCGGCAGCGTCGCGAACGTCACTGCAGGCAGCTGCAGCTCGGCGCCGTCCCGCAGGCGCGCGTACGCCCATGAGCCCTTGCCGAAACGCAGCCCCTCGATGTCGTCCCACGGGACCGTCTGGCTGCCAAGAAGCGTGCGAGCGGTCACTGAGTCGCGATCGGCCACCGTGCGGCTGCGGACGATGAACGCCGAAAGGACGACCGGAATGACGAGCAGCACCGCGACCCATGCCGGCCCCGCGAACACCACGGCCAGCAGGCCGAGCACCAGGAAGCCGACCGCGAAATGCGCCATCGGCGAGATCCGGATGACGACCGGGGGAGCTGCCGAGGCTGATGGGGAGCTCACACCGCCATCCTCCCATCGCACGTTGTGCGCGCCTTGCTCACAGGTACGAATTTGACCACCCCGGCGGTGCCGGGAATTTGACCTGTGACCAGTGCGGAGGCTACCGTCGACGGTTATGCAGACCCCGGGGTTGCTCGTAGTAATTGGGAAGCGCGTTGATGCCGCGCTTGCCCCCTGCCGGGCATAGCCACCAGCATCAACGCGCGACCCTCGTACAGCGGCCCAGCTGACGGGGGTTTTTTCTTGCCCCGGCACCGATTTGAGATCCTAGAGATGACGACAGAGATAAAGAGGACATCGTGAGCGCACCCACCACGCGACCACCGGAGCAGTCGGCCACTGCGCCCAATGGGGGACACGCCGCGTCCGCCGCCGCGAAACCAGCATCGAAGGCCGACGCCGCACAGCCGAAACGCATTGCGCCGCATCAGCTCACTGGTGCGCAGGCGGTAATCCGGGCACTGGAAGAACTCGACGTCGACACCATCTTCGGGATCCCCGGCGGCGCCGTGTTGCCGGTCTACGACCCACTTTTCGACTCGAAGAAGCTGCGGCACGTACTGGTTCGCCACGAACAGGGCGCCGGACACGCCGCCAGCGGGTACGCGCACGCCACCGGCAAGGTCGGAGTGTGCATGGCAACCTCGGGCCCGGGTGCCACGAACCTGGTCACCCCGCTTGCCGACGCATACCTGGATTCCATCCCGGTCGTCGCGGTCACCGGGCAGGTCGGCCGCGCGCTGATCGGGACCGACGCCTTCCAGGAAGCCGACATCTCCGGCATCACCATGCCGATCACCAAGCACAACTTCCTGGTCCGCAATGGAGACGACATCGCGCACGTGATGGCCGAGGCGTTTCACATCGCCTCGTCCGGCAGGCCGGGCCCGGTGCTCGTTGATATCCCGAAGGACGTGCTGCAAGGGCAGTGCACCTTCAGCTGGCCGCCGCAGATCGACCTGCCTGGCTACAAGCCGAACGCCAAGCCACACACCCGGCAGGTCCGCGAGGCGGCCAAGCTGATCGCCGCGGCCCGCAAGCCGGTGCTCTACGTCGGCGGCGGCGTCATCCGCGGCGAAGCCACCGAGCAGCTGCTGGATCTCGCCGAGCTGACCGGCATCCCCGTCGTCACCACGCTGATGGCCCGCGGCGCCTTCCCGGACAGCCATCCGCAGAACATGGGCATGCCCGGCATGCACGGCACGGTCGCGGCCGTGGGCGCGTTGCAGAAGAGCGATCTGCTGATCGCACTTGGCACCCGCTTCGATGACCGGGTGACCGGCAAGCTCGACTCGTTCGCGCCAGAGGCCAAGGTGATCCACGCCGACATCGACCCTGCCGAGATCGGTAAGAACCGGCACGCCGACGTTCCGATCGTGGGCGACGTCAAGGCCGTCATCACCGATCTGATTGAAGCGCTGCGCCGCGACGGCACCATCGGCTCGATCAAGATCGACAACTGGTGGGAGTACCTGCGCGGCGTGCAGGCGACGTACCCGCTGAGCTACGGGCCGCAGAGCGACGGCAGCCTGTCGCCGGAGTACGTGATCGAAACGCTGGGCAAGATGGCCGGTCCGGACGCCGTGTACGTCGCGGGCGTTGGGCAGCACCAGATGTGGGCCGCGCAGTTCATCAAGTACGAGAACCCGAAGACGTGGCTCAACTCTGGCGGTCTTGGCACCATGGGCTTCGCCGTCCCTGCGGCGATGGGCGCCAAGTTCGGTCGGCCCGACGCCGAGGTGTGGGCGATCGACGGCGACGGTTGCTTCCAGATGACCAATCAGGAACTCGCCACTTGTGCGGTCGAGGGTGCGCCGATCAAGGTCGCCATCATCAACAACGGCAACCTGGGCATGGTTCGGCAGTGGCAGACACTGTTCTACGGAGAGCGGTACAGCCAGACGGATCTGGCCACGCATTCGCGCCGCATACCGGACTTCGTGAAGCTGGCCGAGGCGCTTGGCTGCGTCGGATTGCGTTGCGAGCGTGCCGAAGACGTCGAGGACGTCATCAGGCAGGCGCGTGAGATCAACGACCGCCCGGTGGTGATCGACTTCATCGTCGGCGCCGACGCGCAGGTGTGGCCGATGGTGGCCGCGGGCACCAGCAACGACGAGATCCAGGCGGCAAAGGGAATCCGCCCGCTGTTCGACGATCCGGAAGGGCACGCATGAGCACCCGAAGACGAGCGCGAGTGAGGATCGCAGCGAGGCTCACGTCGATGGCGCGAACCGCAAGCTCCCGCGCGAAGCGAGGACCGGAGCGAGTGGGAGTCGAGGGATGAGCGCCGTCAACACGCACACGCTGAGCGTGCTCGTCGAGGACAAACCCGGCGCGCTCGCCCGAGTCGCGTCGCTGTTCTCGCGGCGCGGCTTCAACATTCAGTCGCTGGCTGTTGGTGCCACCGAGCAGAAGAACATGTCGCGGATGACGATCGTCGTCAGCGTCGAGGACTCCCCGCTCGAGCAGATCACCAAGCAGCTCAACAAGCTCATCAACGTGATCAAGATCGTCGAGCAGGATGACGACAACGCCGTGTCGCGCGAACTGGCCTTGATCAAGGTGCGTGCCGATGCCACCACCCGCGGCCAGGTGACCGAAGCGGTGAACCTGTTCCGCGCCAAGGTCGTGGACGTGACGACTGAGTCGTTGACGATCGAAGCCACCGGCACACCAGCGAAGCTGGAAGCGTTCATGCGGGTGCTGGAGCCGTATGGAATCCGTGAGCTCGCACAGTCCGGAGTGGTGTCGTTGTCGCGCGGTCCGCGCGGCATCGGCACCGTCAAG
>JAVXWV010000117.1:0-3071 GCA_032230775.1 Mycobacterium sp.
CTTGGCGGTCTGCACGATCTCGACAAACGCCTCGTTGAACGTGCAGCCCCGCAGGGCAATGAGCACGCCCTCGGCGGTGTCGAGGATCCGTGCGCCCGCCCGACGTGGATCCTGCGATGGGCCAGCCAGGTGCAACTCACACTCCTTCCTGCCGTCTATCCTTTTCCAATTACATACCACATAACATGTGGCATAGAGTACATATTTTCTCACTCTATCGAGGATGTCGGATTGACGCTCGCAACGAACTGCGGATCTAGCGCAACGTTGTCGCGGACGTTCTCACCGATCAGCAGGGTAGTGGGGTGCAGATGCTCCAGGGTTCCGGTCATGATCACCATTTCTGGTTGGGGCGTGGGCCGACCGTTTTTGTTTGCCTTCTGGCACTGGAGATCTGGGTCGGCAAGTGACGCGGAAGCGCAAGGTCCGGGCGCGGAGTTCTCTTCAGCGACCCCTGGGAGCGTCCCGGAAAAGAAGTCCGCGAGCCCTCGGGCCCGAGGCCTTGCGCCCAGCGGCGCGCCGGCCAGAATCGAAAGGCCAGAAGGCAAGTCAGTTCAGTGCTTGGAGTAGATACCGCGGCGGGCTCGGGGCACAGATCGCACGAGAGCAGTGTACTACTAATATGTAGTACACTCCTGGAATGGCTGAGGTTGCGGTTCGAGAGCTGAATCAGAACACTGCCGGGGTTCTGGCGCGGGTGAAACAGGGTGAAGAAATCGATATCACCGAGCGCGGCGCGGTGGTGGCTCGACTGGTGCCAGCCCACACCCACCCGTTGGCGGAGTTGATTGCGTCGGGCAACCTCCATCCTGCAACGCTCACGGGTCCGGCGCCGCGTCCCGATGGCCCGTTGCACACCGATCATGAAGCGGGGCAACTCCTTGAGGAGCTCCGCGATACCGAACGGTACTGATGCTTTATCTCGACACGTCGGCCGTTGTGAAGCTGATTCGGCGTGAACCGGAGACCGATGCCCTTGCTGATTGGCTCGATGCTCGACAGCCGACACCGTGGGTGTCTTCCACGCTCGTGGAGGTCGAGATGCCGCGCGCGCTCCCCCGCACCGACAGCTCGTTGCTGACCCGCGTGCCGGCGGTTATTGCCCGGATCGCCCGCTACAACATCGACGATGTGGTCCGTGCCGCCGCCGCGGCCTTTCCTGATCCCGAACTGCGATCCCTCGACGCAATTCATTTGGCCACCGCGACTGTGATTTTCGCCCACCGCCTCACTGCCTTTGTGTGTTACGACCAACGCCTGCTCAGTGTGGCCGCCGCTGCCGGCCTGCCCGTCCAGAGCCCCGGTACCGACACACCGCGCTAGTGCTGCCATGGCGCGCTGGGCGCCGTACCGGTTGCTGGCGTTCTACTTCACCCGTCCCGCAACAAGTCTCGGCCTTCGAGAAGGGTCAGATCGTTCGGGATCGGTGCGCCGGGGCTTCGAGCTGGGCGCTGCGGTCGTCGGTGGCGCCTGTGCCGGTTACGCCGTTGCGGCTTGTTCAACAGCGAGCAAGGTCGCGGCGTTGTGTTCGGCATGGTAGGCCGCGGCACCGCCGTTGAGTCCGAACAGCCGCTTGGTCCACAGCAGCCACAGGACGGCGGCGATGTTGATGGTCAGCGCGATCGCCCGAAACGCGGTGACCTTCTCGGTGATCTCGTAGATCTCGAGTGGCAGGAAAACGCTGGTCGCGATCACCGCGAAGTACTCGCCCCACCGGGTGATCAGCCACAGTCCGATGGCTTCGATGAACTCGATGGCCCCGTACGCGAAGAGACCGACGGCGATCCACGCCAAAGTCGTCGGCGACAAAGAGAACGCCTGGTCGATGTGATGCAGCAGTTTCGAGTTATCGGGATTCCAGCCGATCTGATCAACTAGGGGCCGGATCAGCGGCAGTTCGTTTTCAAACGCCGTCTGCAACCGGCCGTGGGTCCCGCGCACCGCCAGGACTCCGACAGCCAGCAGCGCGAAGATCACCGCACGGACGACACGTTCGACGGCCAGCGTCCGCATGATGACCACGTCGCGCAAGTTGCGCCCGCGCCGCACGTGCGGTGCCGTTTCAGCGGGGCCGTGGCCGGCGGGTTCGCCCACCACGAACGCCTCGCATCGCAGACACCGCCACGCGTCACCGACCGGCGTCTCGACCCGCAGCCTGGCCTGCAGCTCGGGCTCGTCCGGGGCGAAGGTGGCGTGGCCCCGAATCCCGCACGTAAATAGGGCGACATCCATGCCGAAAAACATTACGGGGCGCTTCGGGTGTCACGGTCGTGGCTTGCTCGGATCCGCGAGACGCAACCAGTACGGCGGACGCCACAGTTGCTGCCGCGGCCATTGCAGGAGCCATGCCGGGCCTCGCCTCGGGAGTCGCGTGGCCGTAAACCCCTACCGCACAAGGCATCTTGATCCTGTCGGCGTGGGGCCGCGCAGGAGGCTAGCCCGCTGGGGCGATGTGGTGGCGCAGCGCGAGGTGGTCGAGCCGCTCGAGCGCGCAGGGGAGGTCATCGACGAGGGGCAGATCGCCCCCGGGGTCACAGATCGACAACAGGCGCCGCACCGGTGGGCTACCGATGATCATCCAGTCCACGTCGCCGCGGGCGCAGCGCACGCTGATGTAGTAGAGCGCGGTGAAGGCCTGGCCTCCGAAGAAGTCGACGGCACGCAGGTCCACCACGAGTTGTTTGGATACGCGGGTGTGGCGCTCGACGTAGTGGCCCAGATCCCGCGCATTGACGGCATCGACGTCGCCTTGGACCGCGACGGACACGCGGGTCGGCGACGGGTGGCACACAGCGAAGGTGGCCCTGCCGCAGCGTTGCAGTTCGTCTGCTGCTGCGGGATCCGGGCGGTAGAGCCGGATGGTGCCGACGGCGGTCATCGCAAGTCTCCCAATCATGTTGTGCCGGGATTGGTCGGAGTATGTCGGACGGCTTCGGAGGACATCAGCCCCGGAAAGGCGGCGCCGAGATGGCGCGTCCAGCGGCCTGGGAGCTCGACCACACTTGAGAGTAGTGCGAATCGCGTAGCCGCAGACGAACTTCAGCGAACTTTCATTTGCCCGTCCTAGCTGC
>JAVXWV010000177.1:0-2793 GCA_032230775.1 Mycobacterium sp.
AACGACTCGAGCCATTCGGCGGTCTCTTCGGAATCGATATCGGGTAGATACGACGCGACGCCTTCACGAATCACCCGAACCCGGTCGGGTTCGGCTGCGGTGCTGGAGTTTTGGGCCAGGTCCTGGCGCACGAACTCGGTGGTCAACTTCCGCTCCTTATTAGGCGGGGCAGGTCGCTTCACGATCGGCGAAGCGCCTATATCGTCCCCCTATCGTGCCCCACTCGCACCGCTGGGGGTCCCGACTGAATGAACCCGCGATCCCGGGTCCAAACCGGTAACGTCTGCAGACCGTGCTGACCGGTGGGCTGGGCCGCAAGCGGCTGCGGATCGTTGCCCTGGGTCTGGGCGGCCTTGCTGCCGGGGCGATGGTCATCGTCGGTTGCACGACCATCACCCAGGGCAGCGCGGGGATAGACCGCGCCGATGCTCCGGTATATCGGGCCTCGGTGTCGGCGTCGGTCGAGGAGTCGGCCCAGAGTTCGAGCTCCCGCGAATCCGAACGCCAGTCGTCGCTCACCAAGCAGGCGGTCCACTCGTCGTGCGATGTATTGAGTTCGTCCAGCGTCGACGCCATCACCGCGGTGAACAACTACGTCGACGCATTCAACAAGTCCGCGTCCGATGCGACGGCCAAGGCGGCCCCCGCCATCGACGCGCTCAACCACAGCGCCGATCTGGTCGCGGGCAGCGTTTCCGACCCGCTGGCACCCAGCCTGCGCGACGCGCTCAACGCCTGGGTCGACGCGGCAAGGGGGCTCGCTTCGGCGATCGCAGGCAACTACGGACCTGACGAATTCAACGCGGCGATCTCCAAATTGAACGACACCAAGACCACCGCGCTGAACCTATGCGACGCGGCATATCGATGAACCTGACCGCCAGGCGTCGGTCATGGGCCTCGGCGTGCGACGATAGTGCCCAAGATATCGCCGGACGCATCGTGCGCCCGAGCAGGCTGAAGGAGGACTGACCGTGGTCGCGGCGGATGACGCCCCGAACTACGCCCGCAGACTGGGCATCCAAAAAGATCAGGTTGTGCAGGAGTTGGGCTGGGACGAGGACAGCGACGACGACATCCGGGCCGACATCGAAGAGGCGTGCGGCGGCGAGCTGCTCGACGAAGACGCCGACGAGGTCATCGATGTCGTGTTCTTGTGGTGGCGCGACGGCGACGGCGATCTCGTCGACAGGCTGATGGATGCCATCACCCCGCTGGCTGACGATGGCGTGATCTGGGTGGTTACCCCCAAGACGGGCCAGCCGGGACATGTGCTGCCTGCCGAGATCGCCGAATCGGCGCCGACGGCAGGCCTGATGCAGACGTCGTCGGCCAACCTGGGCGACTGGAGTGCCAGTCGGTTGGTGCAGCCGAAATCTAAAGCGGCGGGTAGGCGATGAGCGCTTGCGCGAAGAGCAGACGACGCAGCTAGTGCTGTCCGAAGGCGAGGAGGCACCGGACTTCACGCTCAAGGACCAGAACGGTCAGCCCGTCACCCTGAGCAGCTTCCGGGACGTCAAGACCGTGCTGCTCGTCTTTTTCCCGCTCGCGTTCACCGGCATCTGCCAGGGCGAGCTGGACGAGATCCGCGACCACCTGGCCACCTACGAGAACGACGACACCGCCACGCTGGCGATTTCGGTCGGCCCGCCGCCTACCCACAAGGTCTGGGCGACGCAGAGCGGCTTCACCTTTCCGGTGCTGTCCGACTTCTGGCCCCACGGCGCGGTCGCGCAGTCCTACGGCGTGTTCAACGGCGACACGGGCTTCGCCAACCGCGGCACGTTCGTCGTGGACCGGTCGGGCACCATCAGGTTCGCGGAGATGAAACAGCCGGGGGAGTCGCGCGATCAGGCCGTGTGGGCAGGTGCGCTCAACGCCGTGCAAACGGGCTGATGGATTTCCACCTGCACGTCATCGACATGTAGCCTGCCCGGCAAGGGGCGCGTAGCTCAGTGGTAGAGCTCTGGTTTTACACACCAGCGGTCGGCGGTTCGATACCGTCCGCGCCCACCAGTGCTTGTGCAGGTCAGCGTCATACCGCGATCAAATTTGGCTTGGCGAAGAACCCCCGTTGTGCCAAGAGTGTGCCAACAACGTTCGCACAACTGGTCGATGGCCTGCTTCGCCCTCAACGTCTGCCCACGGTAGGAAAAGCGATGCGATCACTAGTGCGCCGCCGACGCAAACGATAAGCCGCTGCTATGGGCGTGGTGTCGTGGCGGGCGCAAGGACGGTGACCATCCCGCTGACGGTCGACTCGATACCGCCGCAGTGCCGCTCAGCCGTGCGGAGCCTCTGAGATCTTCGTGTCTTCCTTGCCGAGCGCCTGGCAATAGAGCGTGACCGAGGCCTTCGTCGCGGTGATCTCCAGATTCGTCGGATCATGGCCGCTCTTGTCCTTCAGCATCTTGCTGACTTCGTCGTTCTGCTTCTTCTCGTCCTGGGTGAGGAAGTCCTTGCACTTCGTGTCGCCACCGGTGTTAACGATCTCGGAGGCCGAGCATCCGCTCACGACGGCTGCCGCAGCCGATGCTGCCAGGGCAAAGTAGACGATTCGCTTCACTGAGGACCTCTCTCGCGTGGGAATGGCACGGAGATGATTCACAGAATTCGCCGAGTTGAAACCCAAGGGCGCTGTTTGTGCTGCCTACGGGAAGACGAAGCCCCGGCGGCACGATGCGGCGGGAGGACTACCTGACCGCAGCGGCACAGGTCGATAGTTCGATCCAGTCTGTGGCCCACCGAACGCCGGGATCGTTCTTGGTCAGCCAGCGCGCGATGGCTTCACTC
>JAVXWV010000206.1:0-4435 GCA_032230775.1 Mycobacterium sp.
CGCCGCCGGCGACGATCAGCGGCTTGCGGGCGGTGCGGATCACGTCGGCGGCCCGTTCGATCACCGAGGGTTCCGGCAGCGGTCGCGCCACGTGCCAGGAGCGTTCGGCGAACAGCGATTCCGGCCAGTCGTGAGCTTCGGCCTGCACGTCCTGAGGGATCGAGACCGTCGCCGCCCCTGTCTCGACCGGATCGGTGAGTACCCGCATCGCGCCGAGCAGCGCGGCGGGCAACTGTTCGGGCCGCCACACCCGGTCGAAGTAGCGGGACAACGGTTTGAACGCGTCGTTGACCGTGACGTCGCCGGAGGACGGTAGCTCCAACTCCTGCAGCACCGGCGCGCTCACCCGCGTGGCGAACGTGTCGGCTGGCAGCAGCAGCACCGGCAGCCGGTTGATCGTCGCGAGGGCGGCGCCCGTCAGCATGTTCGTCGAGCCGGGTCCGACGCTGGCGGTGACGGCCCAGGTCTGCAGGCGGTCCTTCTGCCTGGCGTATGCGACCGCGCTGTGGACCATGGCCTGTTCGTTGCGGCCCAGCACGTACCGCAGCCCCGGCTCCGTGCCGGACTCGACGGCTTCGACCTCGTCCTGTAGGAGTGCCTGGCCCAGTCCCGCGACATTGCCGTGTCCGAATATCCCGAAGGCGCCGGCGAAGAACTTGGTGCGTTCGCCGTCGCGTTCGACGTACTGGTTGGCCAGAAAGCGAATCGTAGCCTGCGCCACGGTGAGTCGCACGGTCGGCTCGGTGTCTGCGGTCTTCTCGGCCCGCTTCGGCGCGGTGGAAACCACGGTCACGCTCCTTGACGGTTGTCTAGTGGCAGACGGGGATCCACGGCCTGGTCTTGCCAGGTGTCACGCAGCCAAGCGTGCTCGGGATCGTCGACGATCTTCCAGGCCCGTTCGGCGCCGGCGCCTGCCATCACATTCAGGTAGTACATGTGGTAGCCGGGCGCGGCGACGGACGGGCCGTGATAACCGTGGGGGACGAGAACGACATCGCCGCTGCGCACCTCTTCGAGCACCTCGATCGGGCGCTCGGGTGTGCCGTAGACGCGATGATAGCCGAAGCCGCGTGAATCATCTGGCCCTGAGTCGATTTCGAAGTAGTAGATCTCCTCTAGAGCCGACTCCACGGGAGAATCCTCGTCGTGCTTGTGCGCCGGGTAGCTCGACCAGTTGCCGCCCGGTGTGATCACCTCGCACGCGATCAGCGAGTCCGCCTCGAAAACCCCTGCGGCGCCGAAGTTGTGCACCTCGCGGCTGCAGTTGCCGGTGCCGCGAAGCTCGACGGGCACATCGGCGGCGGCCACCCGCCGGTTGGGTAGCTGCCGTTTGGCGCGTGCGCCGCAAATTGCGAAGCGGCCCTTGGCGCGCAGTGTGTAGGAGTTCTGAGTACCGATGTAGACCATGTCGGCAGGGCCGTCGAAAACCGATGTCCGCGGGGATAGTTCGAAAGCCTCGTTGTTGGCTTCGACGGTTCCTGCCCCGGACAGCGGCAGGATCATCACCTCGGTGGCGCCTGTGTCCAGTGAGAGTTCTTGCAGCGAATCCAGTTCCACCACCTTCAGGCTGGACTCGGTCCAGCCGGCGGACTCGGGGCTGACGTCGACGGTGTACGGGGCAGTGGCGCTGCGCGACGGGATGTAGTACTTGCTGTGCACGGTCACCTCACCATCGCGACGGCGGCCGCGACCGCGGAGCTGACATCGTCGTCGGCCGGGTACAGCAGTGTGCGGCCGACTATCAGACCGCGCACCGACGGCAGCCCGAGCGCCTTCTCCCAGCTGGCGAATGCTTCGTCGGGATCAGCGGGATCGCCACCGAGCAGCAGGGTCGGCAGTGTCGTCGACTCCATCACCCTGTCCATCTCGTCGACCACTGGCAGCTTCATCCAGGTGTACGCCGAGGTCGAGCCGAGGCCCTGGCCGATGTGGATCGACTTGATCACCGCGTCGGGGGATAGGTCGTTTCGGACCTTGCCGTCGACCCGTGTCGACATGAACGGCTCGACCATGGCGATCAGCCCGTGTGATGCAAGCTCGTCGACGGCCCGCGCGCACGCCTCAAGGGTGGCGACAGTGCCAGGATCGCCGAGATCGATGCGGCACAACATCTTTCCGCCGTTCATCCCGGCAGCGGCGGTGGCGGCGGCGGTGGTCGCCGTCATCCTGTCGTCGAGCTCGAACTGCGCACCTGCCAAGCCGCCGCGGTTCATCGACGAGAACACCACCTTGTCGTCCAAGGCGCCAAGCAGCAGCAGGTCGTCGAGGATGTCGGCGGTGGCCAGCACGCCGTCCACGCCGGGGTCTGCGAGCGCGGCCCGCAGCCGGTCGAGCAGGTCGGTGCGGCTGTTCATCGCCGTTGGCCGCGAGCCCACCCCAAGCGCACCGCGGGCGGGATGGTCGGCGGCGACAATCATCAACCTGCCGTTGCCACGCACGGTCGGCCGAGTAGTGCGGTTCTGCCACGCGCGCTCGATCGCGGCGGGGTCGGTGGCGCGCAGTTCGGTGATCTCGGTGTAGTCAGCGCAAACCGGGTCAGACATTGACGGCCTCCGCTGCGGTCTGCTCGGCAAGCTGAGCCACCTCCGCCGCCGTCGGCATCGCCGTCGAGCACTCAAGCCGCGATGCGACGATGGCGCCCGCGGCATTGGCGTAGCGCAGCGTCTTCTCAAGGGGCCACCCGCGCAGCAGCCCGTGGCACAGACTTCCGCCGAACGCGTCACCCGCTCCGAGACCGTTGACAACGTCGACCTCGTTGGGCGCCACCATCACGTGCGAATGCCGCGTCTTGCCGAGGACTCCGCGCGGGCCCTGCTTGACGATCGCAAGCTTGACGCCGAGGTCGAGCAGCGCGTCGGCGGCCTTGTGCGGGTTGTGTTCACCGACGGCGATCTCGCACTCCTCGCGGTTGCCGACGGCCACCGTCACGTGCTGCAGGGCGCGCTGGACCTGCTCGGTGGCCGCTGCAGGCGACTCCCAGAACATCGGCCGGTAGTCGAGGTCGAGGATCGTGAACTGTTTGCGCTCGCGCGTTTCCCACGCCGCGAAATGTGCACTGCGACTTGGCTCCTCGGACAGCCCGGTCACGGTCGACCAGTACAACCGAGCGGATCGCACGGCATCGGTGTCTATCTCGTCGGCGCTGATCTGCAGGTCGGGCGCGCTGGGACGGCGATAGAAATACAGCGGAAAGTTGTCCGGAGGAAAGATCTCGCAGAACGTGACTGGTGTCGGGTACTCGCCGTGGGTGGCCACGTAGCGGTTGTCGACTCCCAGGTTGGCCAGTTCGTCGCGGACAAAGCCGCCGAACGGATCGTCGCCGACGCCGGAGATCAGCGCGGCGCCGTTGCCCAACCGGGCCGCGGCCACCGTGACGTTGGCGGCGCTGCCGCCGAGAAACTTGCCGAACGTCGTGACGTCCTGCAGCCCAACACCGATTTGAAGGGGATAGATGTCGACGCCGCAACGCCCGATGGCGAGGACATCAAATGGCTGCCTGGTGCTCAATGTCAGCCTTCCGGGGTAGGTGATCGACTCGGTATCGAGAGTGCCCCGCTTCAGGCGGCGCTGTCAATACTTTGTCCTGACATTCTATCTTTCGATCATGCGATGTTACGATGCAGCCACTGCTCAACTGGCCCGACGCGAGAGCGGAGACGACGTGCCCCTGACGGTGGAGCTCGACAGGTCCAGCCCTGTCCCTCTCTACTATCAGCTCGCGCAGGCCATCGAAGCCGCGATCCGTGACGGCGACCTGGCGCCAGGCGATCGCTTTGAAAACGAACTGGCGCTGGCGAAGCGACTGACGTTGTCGCGCCCAACCACCAGGCGCGCCATCCAGGAGCTCGTCGACAAAGGCATGCTGGTGCGCAAGCGGGGCGTGGGCACGCAGGTGGTGCAGAATACCGTGCACCGCCGCGTCGAGTTGACCAGCCTGTTCGACGACCTCGCCCGCGCGGGCCAGGAGCCGACCACACAGCTGCTCGACTACCGCGCCGGCCCGCCCGACGAAGAGGTCGCCCGCGAACTCAACCTGGCCGAGGACCGCGAGGTGGTGTCGATTCAGCGGCTGCGGTCCGCCAACGGCGAGCCACTTGCGGTGATGACCAACCATCTGCCCGCCGAGCTCGCGCCCGAACCCGACGAGCTGGAGCGCATCGGGCTCTACCTATCGCTGCGGGCGCGCGGAGTGCACATCCGACTGGCGCGCCAGCGCATCGGCGCGCGCGGCGCCACCCGGTCAGAGGCCCGGCTGCTCGACGAGAAAGCAGGCGCGCCGTTGCTGACCATGGCGCGGACCGCGTTCGACGACTCCGGCAGCGCTGTGGAGTTCGGCATGCATTGCTACCGGGCGTCGCGCTACTACTTCGACACCACGCTCGTCGACCGCTAACGGATCCGGCGGCCGTCGGCCCCAAAGAAGTGCACGCGCTTG
>JAVXWV010000257.1:0-3571 GCA_032230775.1 Mycobacterium sp.
GAGTGAACCGGCTCGCTTTCGCCAACGGGCAGCCGCATCACTATCTATCGATCCTGTTGTCGCCGAGCCGAAGTCGGGTGTTGTTGGCGCAATCGGCGGCAGAGCTTGAAGCAGGCGACGGCATGTCGATCGCGCACGACGTCCACCTGTGATTTGGGCGTGAATAGTCGCGGTGAGCGCAACCAATCACGCCGAAATCGCTATAGTCGCCCGTCGACGCGCAGGTCTGGGTGCACCCAGTCGGGGGATCGGCGTTCCTTGAACGAACGGAAGCCCTCGAGCGCTTCGGGTGAGGAGTAGCTGGCCTGCATGCCGATGCGGTCGAACAGGCCCATGTAGTTGTCGAGGCTGGATTTCACTGTGCTCCGCGCCGCGGGTGCGGTCCTGCAGCACTGACCGAGCACCTCGCGGGCCGCGTCGAGCAGCTCGTCATGCGGCACCACCCGCGCGACCATGCCCCACTGCGCAGCCTCGCTCGCGGTCAGCGTCCGTCCGGTGAACATCAGGTCCCGCGTGCGCACCGGTCCGATGAGCCGGGCCAGCATCTGGCTGTAATAGGTATCGGCGATGCCGCGGAACAATTCCGGTATGCGGAACGTCGCGCGGTCGCTGACCACCGTCATGTCGCTGCACAGCGCGATCTGAAGCCCGCCGCCCTGGCAGAGCCCATTGACCGCCGACACCACCGGCTTCACCGACTGGCGCAGCGTCTCGAACGGCGTCACGTCCATGCCGAGCGCCGACCCGAACGTCAGCCAGTTGTCCGAGCCGTCACCGCCGCCCATGTCGCCGCCGGGTGCGAACACGTCACCGGTGCCGGTGATGAGCAGGCCTGCCAGTTCGGGGTCGGCATCGACATGCCGGACGGCGTAGCGGATGCCGAAGTACATCGCAGGCGTCATCGCGTTGCGTGCCTCGGGGCGGTCCAGCGTGCACACGCCGAACGGCCCCTCGCGGGTGAAGCGCAGATACGGCGTGCCCAGCCAGTCGCCCTCGGGTGGACGTGGCGTGGTCGTCGTCACAGGTGTCGCTCCCCGGCTCGTCGATTGGACACGGCGTCGTCAATGGCCTCCGCATACGGAGCGCAGTCGCCCGCTCCCGGCACCAGCGTCGACAACGCTCCTGCGGCGCAGGCGCGGCGCAGCGCATCCTCGTGCCCGCCCAGCCATCCGGCAGCCAGCACCCCGGCGAACACGTCGCCCGCGCCGGTGGTGTCGACAGCCTCGACGGGCGGGGCGGGCACGTCGAACCGCTCGTCCTCGCCGAGGTAGCTCGCGCCGCGGGCACCACGGGTGATCACCAGATGCGGTACGGGCCAATGCCATTCGCGCGCCTCGGCTTCGTTCACCACCACCACGTCGGCCAGCTCGGACAGGGCGAGCAGGTGGTGGGGTTCGGCCCCGGTCGGCGACGCGTTGAGCATCACTACTGCGTCCGCGGCGCGCGCCACTCCCGCCGCGGCGACGGCCGTTGCGATCGGGATCTCGAGTTGCAGCAGCACCACGTCGCTGTCGGCGATCACCGCACGGATCTCGGCGGACGTCATGCTCAGGTGCGCGTTGGTGCCTGGCGCGACGACGATGGTGTTCTCCGCCGCGGAGTCGACGACGATCACCGCGGAGCCGCTGGATCCCGGCAGGCTGACCACACCATCCAACCCGACCTCGTTGTCCCGCAGATGTGTGCGCAACTGCTCGGCCGCGGAGTCGGTGCCCAGCGCCGCGACGAGCTGCACGGCCGCTCCCGCGCGGGCGGCTGCCACGGCCTGATTGCCGCCCTTCCCGCCCGGCGACGACGAGAGCGATGACGCGAGAACGGTTTGGCCGGGCCGGGGCAGGGCATCGACTCTGAAAGTGAGATCGGCGTTGACACTGCCCACTACGCAGACCCGCGCCGCCATATCCGTCACGCTAGTCCACTGTGACCGACCTGACACCTGTCGAGCGTGGTAAGCAGGTCCGATACGCTGGGTCAATGAGTCTGCCAGCACCAGCCGTCTCCGCGTTGCGGGAGCAGGTGCACGACGTTGCCCGGCGTGCGCGCGTCGCCGCTCGCGAGTTGGCCATCCTGAGCACTGAGACAAAGAACTCCGCGCTGCACGCCGCGGCCGACAATGTGCTGCGCGACGCGGGTGCCATCCTTGACGCCAACTCCGAGGACCTGACCGCCGCCAAGGCGGCAGGTACGCCAGAGGCGATGCTCGACCGGCTCGCGCTGAATCCGAACCGCATCGACGGGATCGCCGCAGGGCTGCGTCAGGTCGCGGGCCTGCCCGACCCGATTGGTGAGGTGCTGCGCGGGCGCACCCTCCCCAACGGTCTGCACCTGCGCCAGCAGCGGGTTCCGCTCGGTGTCGTCGGCATCGTCTACGAGGGCAGGCCGAACGTGACCGTCGACGCATTCGGGCTGACGTACAAATCAGGTAACGCGGTGCTGTTACGGGGCAGCTCGTCGGCCGCACGCTCCAATGCTGCTCTGGTGAGGGCACTTCGCGACGGCCTGGCCATCGAGAACCGCAATGTGGATGCCGTGCAGCTACTGCCGAGCGAGGACCGCGCCAGCGTCACGCATCTGATCCAGGCCCGCGGTCTCGTCGATGTGGTGATCCCACGCGGGGGAGCCGGTTTGATCGAGGCGGTGGTGCGCGACGCCACTGTGCCCACCATCGAGACCGGGGTCGGCAATTGCCATGTCTACGTTCATGAATCGGCGGACCTCGACGTGGCCGAAAGCATTCTGCTGAACGCCAAGACGCGCAGGCCCAGCGTCTGCAACGCGGCCGAGTCGCTGTTGATCGACAGGTCGATCGCCGATCAGGCGGTGCCGCGGCTGACCAAGGCGCTGCAGGACGCGGGTGTCACGGTGCACGCCGACCCGACCGAGGAGGAACTGCGCGCCGAGTTCCTGTCGATGGACATCGCCCTGGCCGTGGTCGACGGCCTTGACGCCGCGATCGCCCACATCAACGAGTACGGCACCGGGCATACCGAAGCCATCGTCACGACGAATCTTGCTGCCGCTCAACGGTTCAGCGAACGCGTCGACGCCGCCGCGGTGATGGTCAACGCGTCGACGGCGTTCACCGACGGCGAGCAGTTTGGATTCGGTGCCGAGATCGGCATCTCCACCCAGAAGTTGCATGCCCGAGGCCCGATGGGCATGCCCGAATTGACGTCAACCAAGTGGATTGTGTGGGGAGACGGCCACACCCGCCCGGCCTAATCAGGAGAGATAGTGAGCGTCCCCGCACGACCGGCACCGCTGTTCGCCGATATCGACGATGTCGCGCGACGTTTGGCGGAAACCGGCTACCTGCCCGACACCGCAACGGCCACAGCGGTGTTCCTTGCCGACCGGCTGGGCAAACCATTGTTGGTGGAGGGTCCCGCAGGCGTCGGCAAGACCGAGCTGGCCCGCGCTGTCGCGCAGTGCACCGGCTCCGGGCTGGTCCGGCTGCAGTGCTACGAGGGTGTCGACGAGGCCCGCGCCCTCTACGAGTGGAACCACGCCAAGCAGATCCTGCGGATCCAGGCCGGGCACGGTGACTGGGATCAGACGAAAACCGATGTGT
>JAVXWV010000291.1:0-6692 GCA_032230775.1 Mycobacterium sp.
CGCGAGTGCCCTGCTCGATCCTGGTGCCTTCAATCCACTGCTCGCGGCCGCGTTGCTTCTGCTCCTTGCGCACCGAGAACCAAGCCTTGCCGGTGACCATCGCGACGCCGTGCGCCAGCGGGTCCGCTCCCATGGTGAGGCCGCCGACCGCGTCGAACTCGATCCCGTGCGCAGCCGCGAGGTCGGCCACCGCACGGCTGACGATCGTCAGCCGCTCCCCGGTGTCGACGGCGAACTTGCCGTCGATGTAGTCGTGGCTGAGCTGGCCGCTGGCCAACTTGAACGGCTCGGCGCGATGCTCATAACCACGGGTGCGGATGAGATCGAAGGCCGCTTGCCAGGTGTCGGGTCGGTCGGTCGAAGACATATCAGGATGGTATTTCAGGCCTGCCGCGACCGACGCGTCAACTCGATGGCGGCCGAACGCAATTCGTCGATCGAGTCGATGGGTGCGGCATAACCGATCCGGGTGTAGGCAACGCCGCGGTGCGTGACGACCTTCAGGTCGAGTCCGTACCGGTCGGCGCCGGTGCAGGTGGCCGCGGTGGTGTCAGGATATCCGCCAAGCACCTGCGCCATCGCGACCAGGGCGTCGGCATGGTCGGCGTTGAGATGAGCGATCGCCCCGTCGGCTCGCGGCGAAATCGGGTCGGGTTCGGCGATGCCGTATGCGTCGCCGGTCGCCGAATCCATCCGGCCGTACCCGCCGACCCAGCGCACCCGCTGCACCCGCAAGACCCACAGCGAGAAATCGCTGTAGTCGATGTAGTACTTCGCCGCGGCGACGGCGGACAGGTGCGCATCGCGGGCGGCCGTACGTTCGTCGCCAGTCGGTTCGTCGACGACACCGGCCAGTGTGATGCGGCCACTGGCCAGCGGATCGGCGTCACGCTGCGGCGCGACGATGGCGATGCTGGCGCGCGGGTCGGCGGCCAGGTTGCGCCCGTGCTCGGCGAGATTGGACACACACAGCACCGGCGCACCGCCGAGCAGACCGTAGGTGACGAACGACGCCCACGGATCGCCGTCGGCGGTCAGCGTCGCCAACGTGCCCGTGTTGGTCGACGCCGCGATCGTGCGCGCCTCCTCGGCGGCCGATGGGCGAACGGCGATGGCGATATCGGTTAGCGGCGGAGGAACCGACGGGGCATCGCCAGGGTCGCCGTGATCACGGGATGTCACGTCGGCACGATACCCAACGGCGGCATGGGTGCTAGGCCTTCGGCAAAACTGACGCATACGTCGAATAGCTCTTGAATTCAGCAACAAATTGCTTGGTACCCAACAACTGCGCGGCCGCCGGAGCAACGTCAACATGGCCACGCGTTGACGTAGTTGCAGAATCACACATACTGAGGTGTCTGTGCAGCAACTGCTTACTGGGAGATTGGGCATCGTGGCGCAAGGGGTCGTGCGTTTTCTCGCATGCGCCGGTTTGCTTGCTGCAGGTCTGCTGATGGGCGGCGGGATCGCGTCAGCCGATACCGGATTTGGCGGACTTGGCGGATTTGGCATTGGTGACGAGAAGAAGAACGACCACCAGCCACGCAACGACGCGGACCAGAGGCCGGTCAGTCCTCCCATTGTCCGAATCGGTGCCCGCGACGATCGCGGAGGTTTTGAGATCGGACCGGGCGGAATTCGGATCAGCCGTGAACCGGGATTCCGCGGTGGCTTCGATATGAGTCCCAACGGCCCCCGGGTCGCGATCGACAAGCGTGGAATCAGCGGAGCGTTCCACCCCGGGCCAAGTGGTTCCCGTGTCACGTTCGGTCGCGCCCCGTCCGGCACTCGGGTCGAATCGGAGGCGGAGGTCGCCGCGTCGAGCCAAGGCAGCAGCGAGGGGCGTGACGCGTCGGAGGGTAGCGCGCAGGATCGGGGCGTCGGCAGGGCCGCGGTGGCCCAGCGGTTCACCATCTACATTCCTCTTCCGCGACTGCTAACGGGAACCGGCGCGCGCGCCCGATCTTCGTTCACCGCCGTGGTGATCTCCGTGCCGACCGGGTCGATACTGCGGGCGTTCGGGCAGTCACAGCCGCGGCCTAAACCGACGCCGTCGCCGAGCTTCCGCACCGCCGAGGTACCAGCCGAGGTACCAAAGGTGGAGGTCATCGACTCCTCAGGGCAGGGCGGATCCGATTACGCCGAGGCCGCTGAACCGCAGCCCGTCAGGGCTCCGCTGGTGATCGCGCCGCCGCCGGTTGCGCCGCCGCGCCCCGTTGCACCACCGGCCGCCCCACCGGTCATTCCGCCGGTCGCTGTTGCGCCGCCGCCGGCCGGGGGACGTCCGGGTAGCCAGGTACATGTGCCCAACTCGATCATTGCCGGCGCTCCGCCCCTGATGCGTGAGCCTGCGCCCAGCCCCGCACCGCCCGCGGCGACTGCAGCCGTACCGGTCGAAGTACCGGCCACCCGGCTCGGGTATCAGCGGTATCTGCGCACAGCCAAGGTGACCGACGTGGCCGTGGTCGCGTTGCCGGGGGTCGTAGGTCTGGTGCTCATGACAGTCAGCGGCACCGTCATCGGCCATCGGCAAGCACGCGCGGGTCACATGCTGCGGCACACGGGGACCGCGCGTTTCATGCCGTAACCGACGCCCTGAAGGCGATGGTGGCGTCAGCCGCCGAGTGCGGCGATCAGGTCCTTGATCCGGCTGGTCTCGTCTTCGGTGGCGGGTTCCTCCGCCTCGACGGCCTCGATGAGGTCCTTACGCAGACCCACACCGTTTGCCGCTTCCTTGGTCGACAGCTTGGCGTGTTCGCGCGCGACGTACAGCCGCTGACCCAGCGTGGCCCCCGGCCCGTGCGCGGCCGTCTCCATCAGCTCGTCGTAGCGGTGCCGCACGCCACTGAGCGCGACGATCACCGACGGAGTGACGCGGCTACGGCCCGCTGCCTCCGACAACGAGCCCTGGAGTTTGCGGAGGCCGGCGAGGATGATGCCGGCCCGGTGTGGGAACTCGGGGTCACCCGAGTCGGGAAGCGTGTCGATGGCGGCGGTGTACATATGCATTGCCGCATCGGCCATACCAACGATTACTGGAGCTTCACCATCATTCGGCGTCGAATCAGCCACGACTACTCGATTCCTCGTCGTACAAACAACGTCAGTGATGGCCAGATCGCCAAACTGACGGATCCAGGACGCCGAAACCGTAACCCGACTCGATTGCGGATTCAACCGGTGCCCAGCAGGAATCAGTTGGCCTGCGGCGGCGCCTGGGCGTGGTCGAGTTTGCGGGCGCTCGGCGCATCGTTGCCGATGGCGTCGACGGTGATTCAGTTTCGCCGGACATGGGTAGGTTTGAACGCTGATGGACCAAAGCATCGGGGAAGCCGCGGTACACGATCCCGCTGAAGGCAGCCACGTCGAGGGCGGCGTGGTCGAACACCCAACCGCCGAAGACTTCGGGCACGCCCGCGCCCTTCCGGAGGATCGCACGTGGTTCAAGCGCGCGGTGTTCTACGAGGTGCTGGTGCGCGCCTTCTACGACTCCAACTCCGACGGCGCCGGCGACCTGCGTGGCCTGACCGAACAGCTGGACTACCTGAAGTGGCTTGGCGTCGACTGCCTTTGGTTGCCCCCGTTTTACGACTCGCCGCTACGCGACGGCGGCTACGACATCCGGGACTTCTACAAGGTGCTGCCAGAGTTCGGCGACGTCGACGATTTCGTCGAGCTGTTGGACGCCGCGCACCGCCGCGGTATCCGCGTCATCACCGACCTCGTGATGAACCACACCTCCGAATCGCACGCGTGGTTCCAGGAGTCGCGGCGCGATCCCGACGGGCCGTACGGCGACTACTACGTATGGAGCGACACCAGCGAGAAGTACGCCGACGCGCGAATCATCTTCGTCGACACCGAGGAGTCGAATTGGACGTTCGATCCTGTCCGGCGGCAGTTCTACTGGCACCGCTTCTTCAGCCACCAGCCCGACCTCAACTACGACAACCCCACCGTGCAGGAAGCGATGCTCGACGTGCTGCGGTTCTGGCTCGACCTCGGCATCGACGGCTTTCGGCTTGACGCAGTGCCCTACCTGTTCGAGCGGGAAGGCACCAACTGCGAGAACCTTCCCGAGACGCACGCGTTCCTCAAGCACTGCCGCAAGGTGATCGACGACGAGTTCCCCGGCCGGGTGCTGTTGGCCGAGGCGAATCAGTGGCCTGCCGACGTCGTCGAGTACTTCGGCGACCTCAAGGCAGGCGGCGACGAATGCCATATGGCGTTTCACTTCCCGTTGATGCCGCGCATCTTCATGGCGGTGCGCCGCGAGTCGCGGTTTCCGATCTCGGAGATCCTCGCGCAGACACCGGAGATACCGGACATGGCGCAGTGGGGGATCTTCCTGCGCAACCACGACGAGTTGACGTTGGAGATGGTCACCGACGAAGAGCGCGACTACATGTACTCCGAATACTCCAAGGACCCGCGGATGAAGGCCAACGTCGGCATCCGCAGGCGGTTGGCGCCGCTGCTGGAGAACGACCGCAACCAGATGCAGCTGTTCACCGCGCTGCTGTTGTCGCTCCCGGGTTCGCCGGTGCTGTATTACGGCGACGAGATCGGCATGGGCGACATCATCTGGCTCGGCGACCGTGACGGGGTCCGCACCCCGATGCAATGGACACCGGACCGCAACGCAGGCTTCTCCACCGCCAACCCGGGCCGGTTGTACCTGCCGCCCAACCAGGATCCGATCTACGGCTATCAGTCGGTGAATGTCGAGGCGCAACGCGACAGTTCGACGTCGCTGCTGAACTGGACGCGCACCATGCTCGCGGTGCGGGGCCGTTACGACGCTTTCGCAGTCGGCACGTTCCGTGAGCTGGGTGGGTCGAACCCGTCGGTCCTGGCCTATGTACGGGAGATCGAAGGCGAAGGCGACACCGTACTCTGCGTGAACAACCTGTCGCGGTTCCCGCAGCCGATCGAACTGAACCTTCAGCATTGGAGCGGGTACACGCCGGTCGAGATGACAGGATATGTTGAGTTCCCCCGCATCGGCCAGCTGCCGTACCTGCTGACTCTGCCGGGTCACGGGTTCTACTGGTTCCAATTGCGGGAGCCTGAGGAGCAGTCATGAACCTGCCATTCGATGAATGGCTACCCCAGCAGCGGTGGTACGCCGGGCGTAACCGTCAACTGACCTCGGTCGAGCCGGGTGTCGTGGCTTCGCTGCGTGAGGACCTCGACCTCGTGTTGCTAGATGTCGACTACACCGACGGTCCCTCGGAGCGCTATCAGGTGATAGTGGGCTGGAACACCGGCCCGATCGAGGAGTACGCCGACGTCGCAACCATCGGCACGGACGACGACCGCACCGCCTACGATGCGCTCTACAACCCGGCAGACGCGAAATACATACTGTCGCTTTTTGATTCGTCTACGACAGTCGGCGACGTCAGGTTCGGCAAGGAACCCGGCGCCACCCTTCCACTCGAGGCGGCGGCGCGGGTGACGAGCGCCGAGCAGAGCAACACCAGCGTGATCTTCGAAGAAGAGGCTGTCCTCAAGGTGTTCCGCCGCATTACGCCGGGCACCAATCCAGATATCGAGCTCAACAGGGTGTTGGCCCGGGCCGAAAACCCGCACGTGGCACGGTTGCTCGGCGCCTACGAGACGTCGTCCGACGGGCAACCGTGCGCGCTCGGCATGGTCACCGCGTTCGCCGCCAACTCTGCCGAGGGCTGGGACATGGCCATGGCAAGCACCCGCGACCTGTTCGCCGAGGGCGACCTCTACGCGGACGAGGTCGGCGGCGACTTCGCAGGCGAGTCCTACCGCCTCGGCGAGGCGGTTGCGTCGGTGCACGCCACACTCGCCGATCAGCTCGGAACGTCGACCATCCTGTTCCCGACCGACATCGTGCTCGAGCGATTGGCGGTCGCGACGGCGTCGGTGCCCGAACTGGAGCAGTACGCGCCGCTGATCGAGGAGCGCTACCGCAAGCTGGCCGAGGAGACGATGACCGTCCAGCGGATCCACGGCGACCTGCACCTCGGGCAGGTGTTGCGCACACCCGAGGGCTGGCTGCTGATCGACTTCGAGGGCGAGCCGGGACAGCCGCTCGACGAACGACGCCGACCTGACTGCACGCTGCGCGATGTGGCGGGCGTGTTGCGGTCATTGGACTACGCCGCCTACCAACGGTTGATGGAGCAGGCCTCCGAATCTGGAACTGAGGACCGGGACCGGCAGCTGGCCGCGCGGGCACGCGAATGGGTGGACCGCAACGCCGCCGCGTTCTGCGACGGTTATGCGGCGGTATCGGGTGCCGACCCGCGCGACGCCGTGCACCTGCTCGAGGCCTACGAACTCGACAAGGCCGTATATGAGGCCGCCTACGAGGCGCGGCACCGGCCGAGCTGGCTGCCGATCCCGGTGAAATCCATTGCGCGGATCGTGAGCTAGGCGAGGCTGCGCGAACGCCAACCCGCAGTAGTCTCGCCGGTTCCTCACAGGTTCACGCAACCTAGCGATGACTCACTGGCGGTGTGACAACATACCCGCTCTTGGGGGACGTAGAAGCCAACGCTGCGCAAGCCGATGACGACAGCGTGCCGCCCACCCGGTTGACCGCGGCCGCGTGGAACCGGGTGGGCCTCGTCGTGCTCCTTGTCGGCACCGCGGCGATGTATCTGTGGAACATCACCACCAACGGCATGGGCAACCAGTTCTATGCCGCT
>JAVXWV010000310.1:0-4258 GCA_032230775.1 Mycobacterium sp.
CAACCCAGCTGCCTGACCGTCAGCGCCTCCATCCGGTGTGCCCCCTGCGCCACGGAAAACATAGGGATGTAACGCATGGGAGTCAGTCGACTAAGCATGTGCAGCAACCGTCTTGCTAATTACATAGGGAGCGGATATATATACCGATGTGGAAGCGACGGATGGCGAGCAGATTGCTGCGGTCCTAAACGCCGCCGCCGTACTGGTGGTGCGACATCTCAGTTACGGCCAAGGTCAAAGCCTCACCTCGTCGACAGTGCTCGCACTCCTAGCGGACGAGGGACCGGCTCGAATTTCGGTACTGGCCGCAGCAAGCGGTGTCACTCAGCCGTCCATGACCGAATTGGTCGGGCGATTGCAGCGCGAGGGTCTGGTGACTCGGTTCACCGATCCACAAGATGCACGCGCCACGGTGGTGGACATCACTGCTCGCGGGCGCGCAAGACGCAACAAGCTGCAGAAATCCATACATGATCGCTTAGTTGAGCTTCTCGACATACTCCCCGCCGAGGATCAAGCGACACTGAGCCTGGCAATGCGGGTTGCCTCGCCGCTCATAGACCAACTGTCAAAACTCGCCGCAAAGCAACCGCATCCTCCTGCGACCGGTTGAGGCCTGCGGCGGGTTCGCCAAGCCCGTTCGGCGACTTGTCAGAGAATGAACGGTCCCTTGTCGAGCGCCGTTTTCATGCCTTGTGGGCTGATGACTCCTAGCAGACCAGGGAAGAGCACGCCCCCGGGATCGATGGACGCCGATTGGGCGAGCGTGCCGACTGGGACTGGCACGAATCCGGTTTGGGTGATTATGTCGGCCGTAACGTTCGCGGTGTCGCTGGTGTCTGCCGCATATCCGATCGCCCAAGTTCCTGGTTCCCGCCGTCCTCGCAGCCACAGCGTCTCCGCGAGCTGGTGCGAGAAGGCACGTGCCACCGACGATCGCGGAAACAGCTTCGCGGTCACCGTGGCGGACGTCTCACCGCCGAGGTCCTTGATGGTCATCACCCCGCCTTCGTGCCACAGGAATGGGTTGGACGGGTCGATGATGGTTACACCCGCCAGCCGATCGCGGTATTGATCAGCGAAGCCGGCGACGGCCGCGTTGGGGATGGCCAGAATCGTCACATCTGCGCCATCGATGGCCGCATCGACCGTGCAGACGTGATAGTCGATGTCTTCGTTTTGGTAGTCAGGCGGGGTGAATGCTTCTGGCCGCCGCGCTCCGATGGTTACCGTGTTTCCGGCCAGGATCAGGTGACCGGCCAGTGCCGACCCGATCAATCCGGACCCGACAACCGCGATCCGACGTGAGTGATTGATTGCCATCAGTACGATTCCTTTCGACTGCCCCAGCTGTCATCCGAGATGAGTTAATAGATAGGAACCCGACATAGTCCGGAAGCATTCCCGAGGCGACATCCAGGTCCAAACCCTTGTCGACTTTGGTTTTTACATAGGGTCCTGATATAAATCAGTCATGGACGCAACCGACAGTGAGCAGATTGCCGCAGACCTGATTTCGGCCGCAGTACTCGTCGTTCGGCATCTCATTTGCGGCCAGAGCCTTACCTCGGCCCGGGTACTGGCCCAGCTGGATGACTGCGGTCCGGCGCGAATCTCGGCGCTGGCCACAGTCGGCGGCGTCAGCCAGCCATCGATGACGGAACTGGTTGGACGACTGGAACGAGAAGACCTCGTTGCGCGGTTCGCCGACCCACGGGACGGGCGCGCAACGCTTGTGGATGTCACCGCCAGCGGGCGCAGACAACGCCTGCACCTGCGGCGGTCAGTCCGCGGCAGAGTGATTGAGTTGCTCGAAGCGATGGGCGTCGAGGATCAGGCCAAGCTGAACTTGGCAATGTGCGCTGCCTCGCCGCACATCAACCTGTTGACAGAGCTCGCCGTGCACCACCCGTCTTCCTCCGGGGACCGCGCACCGTCGACGAGCTGACCCCACACGAACACAAGTTGGCCATGGATCGAATTGTCGTCGGTGTCGACGGGTCACCGGCATCTACCGCCGCCGCGGTATGGGCTGCGGGCGAAGCCGCGATGCGGGATGTCGAGCTGACCATCGTGCATGTCCTCTCTGTGCCGACAACGCCCGTGGCCAGTGAACTCGCCAATGCTCTTGTCGCCCAAGGTGTGGACGTCGTCGACACAACCCGACAGACCGTCGCCAAGAGGATCGGCCGGCAGCCTGCGCGCATCGCCAGCCACCTGTGCTTTGGCCCGGTCGTGCCAACGTTGTGGGAATTCACCCAACAAGGTGCACTGATGATCGCCTTGGGTCGGAACAACCGAGGCACCGCACTTCGGGCCGGGTCGTGCTCAGTTGCCAGCGAGATGCTGCAGACAGCCCGATGTCCTGTCGCGCTTGTGCCACACGATGCTGTGTCGCGAGTGCGGGAGAATGGAGCACAGGTTGTCGTAGGTGTTGACAGGCAACCCGCCAGCCAACTGGCCATCGCGGCGGCGTTCGATGAGGCAGCGCGGCGGACCGCGGAACTGGTTGCCATTCACGCTGTCCCGTGTACCGATTCGTCCGGCGAGACCGATGCCCGGGGCAATGCCAAGAACCGCGAGGCCGACTATGCGTTGACGTACGCGTTGGCCTACTGGCAGCTGCGTTACCCCAATGTCGTAGTGCGCCGGTTGGTCACGCCACGGGATCCGGTGGAGGCGTTGCTCGGCCACTCATGGCGTGCCCAACTGACCGTAGTCGGCGGCGGCCGCCACCTCAGCCTCGGTAAGAACCCCTCCTGCGGGGTGAGTTCAGCTGTTGCGCAGGCTTGCCCAATCCCGGTGATCGTTGCCCGCAGGAAACCCCCGGGCTGCCAGGCGGAAGAATAGAAGGAGTCTCATATGCACCCATCCATGCCGGAACACGACCTCGTCGTCATCGGTTCCGGCCCTGGCGGACACAAGGCGGCCATCGCCGCAGCCAAACTCGGTAAGTCAGTGGCGGTGATCGAACACGCTCAGATGCTCGGCGGTGTGTGCACCAACACCGGCACGATCCCGTCCAAGTCGCTGCGTGAAGCGGTGCTCTACCTGACTGGCATTACTCAGCGCGAACTCTACGGCGCAAGTTATCGTGTCAAGGAGAACATCACCCCTGCCGACCTGCTGGCCCGTACACAGCACGTCATTGACAGCGAGCGCGACGTTGTCCGGTCGCAGCTGATCCGCAATCACGTCGAGCTCGACACCGGCCACGGCCGCTTCATCGACGAGCACACCATAATGGTCGAGGACCCAACCCGCGGTGACCAATGCTCAGTGCGCGGAAAGTACGTCGTGATCGCCACCGGCAAGAAGCCGGCAAACCCGCCCGGCGTCGCGTTCGACGAAGAGCGAGTGCTGGACTCCGACGGCATTCTCGACCTGAAAATCGTTCCCGCGTCGATGGTCGTCGTCGGCGCCGGCGTGATCGGCATCGAGTACGCGTCGATATTCGCCGCTCTGGGCACAAAGGTCACCGTCGTCGAAAAGCACCGCACCATGCTGGACTTCTGCGATCCCGAGATCGTCGAAGCCCTTCAGTTTCACCTGCGCGAGCTGGCGGTCACGTTCCGCTTTGGCGAGGAGGTCACCGCGGTCGACCTCGGCGCGGCGGGCACCCTCACCACGCTGGCCAGCGGCAAGCAGATCCCCGCCGAGGCTGTGATGTATTCGGCGGGGCGGCAGGGCCAGACCGACCATCTGGACCTTGTCAATGCCGGGCTTGACGCCGACAGCCGAGGACGAATCTTCGTCGACGAACAGTTCAAGACCAACGTCGACCACATCTACGCCGTCGGCGACGTAATCGGTTTTCCCGCACTGGCATCCACGTCGATGGAGCAGGGCAGGCTCGCGGCATATCACGCCTTCGGCGAATCGACGGCCAGGATGGCCGAGCTCCAGCCGATCGGCATCTACTCGATACCCGAGGTGTCCTACGTCGGGGCCACCGAAGTGGAGCTCACCGCGGGCTCGATCCCCTACGAGGTCGGCATATCCCGCTACCGCGAGCTCGCCCGCGGCCAGATCGCCGGCGCCTCTCACGGCATGCTCAAACTGCTGGTGTCCACCGACGACCTGAAGCTGCTGGGCGTGCACATCTTCGGCACCAACGCGACCGAATTGGTACACATTGGCCAGGCAGTAATGGGCTGTGGCGGCACCATCGAGTATCTGGTGGATGCGGTGTTCAACTACCCGACGTTCGCGGAGGCCTACAAAGTCGCCGCGTTGGACGTGATGAACAAAATGCGGG
>JAVXWV010000364.1:0-4262 GCA_032230775.1 Mycobacterium sp.
TTCTTCGACGATCGCGAATACACCATTATCGTAAGGCAGGCCGCTGGCCGGCTTCTGCAATATCAAGCGCTCGCGCACACCTCGCTCTTGGTGGACCAGAGCGCGGTGATGACAATACGGATGGTTCCCCCTCCGGTCAAAAAATGAATGAGCGGTGAACGTATCTCCCCCACGACAGAGAGTGGCGAATTGGCATTCACGACAGAAACCCCAAAGGTGGTCTACGCCCTGTGGCGTCCCAGCCCCCAAGTTGTATGTCAGCTGCGGTGACTCCTCCACGATCGACCGCAATGGCTTATCCCGAACGTTCCCCCCGATATACGACTTCGAAGGTAAGGTGGGATCAGCTTTCACAGAGCCATCCGACTCTATACCAATGGCGCTCAGCCCTTCCACCGGCCCTCGCCAGAAACCCCACGGATCGCCGCCTGACCTGAGAAGCCGCTCGTATGGCCCATAGTAGCCAATGTTGTTGGACGGACGGAACTGCACTCCTTCGCGCCACGCCCGCCGGGCAACCCGCCCCAACATGGGAAAGAGATCAAGCAACTCAGATGGCTGGAGCAGGATCTCTGGATTGTCGGCGGCGTGGCCCATCGGTCCAGTCAGCTGCACCTGCCAGGCAAATACGTCGGCGTCACGCAGATGTTCATAGAGACCGGGGATCTCGGGAGCCGAGAGTCGGTTGATCTGGGTGTTGCAGCCCACCTGAATGCCGGCATCAATAAGGTGCTGAATCGCCGAAAAGCAATGCCGCCACGACCCACGCCTACCCCGCAATCGGTCGTGAGTATCCTCAAGTCCATCGATCGATACGCTCACCACGTCGATTCCAGAATCACGCATCTTGGCGGCCACCGAGGCACCCACCCCCCAACCACCAGTCGTCAGGGTGCAGTGCAGCCCGGCGTCGGTGATCGCACGAGCGATGACCGACCAGTCCCGACGCAGGAACGGCTCACCACCGAGAAGGGTCACCTCAGTGATCCCCAACTCGGCCAGCTGATCCACCAAATCAAGGGCCTCAATCGTCGTGAGCTCGTTGCGCCGCGCCGGCCCAGCCCTCGAACCACAGTGCGCGCAAGCCAAATTGCACCGCAAGGTGATCTCCCAAACGGCATAGGCAACGCGACGGTATACGCTATTTGACATGGCCATCGAACTCCGGGTAGGACAAGGCGCGGGCTGAGCTCCAAGCCTCCAACAGATAAGCACAACATACGTCGCTGACGGTAGTGGCGGCGACGTGCGCCATGCCCTCACTTGCAAGTTGGCCCTGCTGCCCGATTCGGCCGGCCAGCATGATTTTTCGCATCTGCATCGATCTCCCAGCACGAGCATACTGCAGCTGGCGAAACGCGACAATATGTGCTCATTGACCTTGATGGCGAGGCGCCGGCAGAGTCCTGTTTTAGCTGTAGGAGAGTCTCGACGCGGGTAAGTGGTTCTATGCGTGATGTCGGAGGGGCCTTGGCGATGTAGTGGCGTCCGCTTGCTGAGGTGTGAATCCAGGTCACCAGGCGGGGGTTGGGCCGTAAGCCCGTGGTTTGGGCGGTGGGTTGCAGGGTGACGGTGTGGCCGAGTTGTTCGAGTTGATGGACGAGGCGGCGGGTGCGGTGTTCGGTGGAGCGGTGGCGTTGTGCCCAAGCCCGCCCGAGGTCGCCGCGAAATACGCTCATATCCGCGCCGCACTCGGCCGCAGCATGATCCCAGTCCGTTCGCGGATGCCGGGATGGTGCACACGCGCTTGAGCGTGACCCTAAACGGCGCAGCAGCTGTGGCGAGGCTGGCATCGAGGTCCGGCTGCGCGGGGTTTCGCCTCCCTCCGGATGTGATCACGCTCGCGGTTCGCTGGTATTTGCGTTACGGCCTCTCTTACCGAGACGTGGAAGAACTACCGGCCGAGCGGGCATCACCGTCGATCACGTGACCTAGCAGCCACCCTCGGCCTCGAAGTCGCAGGCCTAGACCTCAAACTCGCCCCCGACGGGCGCATCATCTGCCTCGAAGTCAACTCCAGCCCCGTGTTCAGCTAGTACGAACTACACACCAGCCAACCCATCGCAGACGCCATCGCCCGACTCTTGGACGGGCATGTCTGCGATCTTATTTGAGACCTCGTACTGTCAGCGGATAGTGATGCAGTGTTCAAGTAGGAGGTCAGCGCGTTGAGCCCGCTTTTCCAGCCTGGCGCGACGTCCTGAACCATTGCAACACAAAAAATAACTGATCAGGTCATTGAATTGCGGGTAGCCATGGGTGGCCCTCGGCGAGGGCGACGAGGGTGTCGAAGAAGTGTTTGCCGTGTTTGGCGGTGGTGGAGAGGTAGCTGCGTATCGCGCAGAACTGCTGGGCTCCGGCGAGAGTGCGCAGGCAACCGGACACTTTCTGCCTGAGCTTGATCATCCGGATGTCGCGTTCGGATCCGTTGTTGTCCGGGGGCACCCGCCAGTCGTGGGTGAAGCGGAGGTAGTCGTCTTGTCGCTCGATCAGCCTGCGGGCTAGTGCGTTGTGCCGTTTCATGACCGCATCGGAGCGTGCTGTGGTCTGGTTGATCCCGATCTGGGCGGCGGAGCAGTAGTGGTGGATCTGGGTGGCCAGCGCGCTCGGGTCGATGGTCTGGGCAGCGGTGATCGCCTCGGTGACCAGCTTCTGCATGGCCACGAGCGCGTCGCTGACCTGGCTGGCCCAGCACCAGGTGGTCTCGGGTGCGGTCTCGGCGACGGCGGCTAATTCCCTCAGGGCGTGTGCGCAACACAGTTGGTGGGTGACGTCGAGGTAGGTGTCATACGGTGCCCAGGCGTCGTGCACGGCGGTGCCGCGGAACCGGCCCAAAACACCAGCGTCGTCGATCCCGGCCTTGCCGCGTTTGGAGTGGCAGGTGATCAGGGTGTACTTGCCGGTGCGGGCGCAGTGCACCCAATGCAGCCGACCGGCCACCCGCAGCCCGGTCTCATCGAACCCCGCCACCTCGGCCTCAGTCAGGCGTTCCCGGATCTGGTGAAGGAACTCCTCAAGTCCTTGGGCGGCCCGATGAGTCATCGTCGCGACCGTGCCCTCGGAGACCGGCATGCCGAATAGCTCAGCCATCGCGGCCGCGGTGCGCTTCTTCGACAGGAACTGCCCGACATACAAATAGAGGATGATCGCGGTGATCCGCGGCCCGTACTGCACCGGCGCCGTCACACCTTCCGGAGCGTTGCCACAGGTGGTGGTCCCGCAAGCGCACCGGCGCGCGATCAGCCGATGCTCAATCACCCGCACTTTTATCGGCGGTAAGTCGAACACCTGCCGCCGCTCCAGGCCCACCTCCAGCGCGTCCACCAAGCCGGCGCCACACCCACCGCATCGGCCGGGCTCGTGCCGCATCGTCTCATCCGGATCGCTGGCCTGCCCAACGTCGAACCCGGATGACCTTTCTGCCCACCCGGTTTACGGCTGCTCTTACTGCGCAACGAACGCGGCGCAGGTTTGACGAACGGCGAATCCGACGACGGCGGCTTCGAAGAGTTCCGGCTGTTTAGCCCCAACTGCCGCCGCAGCTCCACAACCTCAGCCCGAAGCTGAGCGATCTGCTCCGCCTGCACCACGACTAAAGCGGCCAGCTCCTCATAGGACGGACGCGAACCACCAGGCACCACACCATGATCAACGAACTGGCGCCGAGATCAACCAGCCACGCCGCACAACAGCTGACCAGTTACGGCACAGCGAGATAGTCACCGAACAACTGCAAAGCGCGCTCAACAGCCGTGTTCTGATCGAACAAGCCAAAGGCATCCTCGCGGAACGCCGACACATCAGCATCGCCGAGGCATTCATACTGATGCGCACCTACGCCCGCGACCACAATCGGTTGCTCTCACTGGTAGCCCAAGCGATCATCACCCAGCACCCCCGACCTCACCGACCTAACGATCTCGCGGACCCGACGGCGGTGACGACGCATCCTCCGGGCCTAGCGCAAGCCCCCAGGGATCGCTCGCGTCGGGTCGCCGAGGTCTGATCCCCCGACGGACAACGAAACGGGTCTACCGTTGGGGACTGCGACGACCTGGTGAATCCCCCCTGAAACGCCGGGCCGCCGCCGGCGACCGGCGCCTTCCCCCGGCGACGTCGCCGCCGGGCCGGTCGGATGCACTATCTCCTAGTGAGGCCGCCTGACCGACCCGGGCACTGAGCGGTCATTAGACCTGCGGTGAGTTGCCAGAGCGGTGGGTAACCTTCCTGCAATTGTCGACCGCGGCATCGGTTCACCGGAT
>JAVXWV010000683.1:0-6525 GCA_032230775.1 Mycobacterium sp.
GCAGGATCTCCGATCCGGAGGCGGTCGAGGACGCCGAGCAGCGCGGCCTGATCACATTCGTCCACAGCAGCAACGGCGTGGAAGCACGCCTGGCGCATCCGCTTTACGGTGAGGTGCGCAGGAGACGCGTGGCACGAACGAGGCTGCGAAGGCTGCGCGGACTCGTCGCCGCCGAGCTTGCTACATCCGACGATGGCGGCGACATGCGGGTGCTAGTGCGACGCGCGACATTGAGTCTCGATTCCGACCTCAAGCCGGACCCCGATCTGCTGGTCAGAGGGGCCCAGGGAGCAGTGTGGCTGGCGGATCTGTCCCTGGCCGATCGACTGGCCGATGCGGCAATCCGCGCCGGAGGGGGAGCGGAGGCGAGTGTTGTTCGCTCGCACGCATTGGTGTGGCTCAGCCGCGGCCAGGAGTCAAACGCCTTACTTGCCAATATCCCCGCGAGCGAACTGAGCGCCGCCGACCACGCCAGGATCACCTTCCTGCGGGCCACGACCATGCTGTGGACGCTCGCAGACCCCAGCGGCGCGAAGAAGCTAATCGACGACGCGTCGCAGTCCACAGCGCGGTGTTCCCGCAGCTGCATCGACGCATTTCTCACAGTTTATTGGGCGGCAATGGGTGGACCAGCAGCGGCAAAGAAATCGGCGCACGATCTCGTCTTGGACAAACTGCCTGCCCTGGCAGGCGCTGCGACAGCGTGGGCAATCGTCGTTGCCTCCGGGGACGCTGGCCGCATCACCGAGGCGATCGCCGCCGCGGAAGCCGGATACACCGTTGCGACCCGCTCTTTCGACGCTGCGTACATGCGGTTCCCAATTGCAGACGTCCATATTGGCGCACTCGTGCTGTCCGGCCGGATGACGGAAGCCTCGCTCGCAGCTGAGCAGCTGCGCCAGGAGGCAGCCGATCTCCCGGGGGCGGCGCAGCTGTTCAGTAACGGCATTTCAGGTCGGGCCGCCCTTGGCGCCGGCCGCCTCGACAGTGCATGTTCACTGCTGGCACCGGTGGTCGAGCTGTTGTCCGCCTCAGGCGAGGCCAACGGTGTGGCTTATTTTTACCTGCTGCAACACACGATTGCGCTCGCCATGCGTGGTCAAAGCGATGAGGCCGCCGCCGCGGTCGCCGCGCTCGAGAAGTTGCGACATCCGAGTTGGCGCTGCCTCGACTACCAGCGGGGGATAGCGCACGCGTGGGTCGCCGCCGGCCAGGGCGCTGTTAGTGAGGCTATTACGTTAGCGCTGTCGGCGGCCGAAACCACCCGAGCCAACGGGCAATTCGCGGCCGAAGTGAACTGTTTGCAGACAGCCACCCAGTTCGGTGACCGTTCGAGTGCGCCCCGTCTGCGCGAGCTCGCCGCAATCGTCGAGGGGCCACGTGCTGGTCTTGCGGCTCGATTCGCCGCTGGCCTGCGGGACGGTGACGGCGCCGAACTCGCCGCAGCGTCAGAGGAATTCGAGCGTATAGGCGACCTTGTTGCGGCTGTCGACGCGGCGGCGCACGCGGCCCTGGCGTGTCGTCGCCAAGGCCTGCGGGGATCCGCGTACGCGCATAGCACACGATCAGAGGCGCTGGCCGAGAGGTGCGGCGGCGCCTTAACCCCCGCGCTGCGCCGGGCAGCCGAGCGGTTGCCCCTCACTGACCGCGAACGAGAAATCGTGATGTTGATCGGGGAGGGGTTGTCCAACCGTGCGGTGGCCGACCGGATGACTTTGTCGGTGCGCACGGTCGAGGGCCATATCTACCGGGCGATGGCCAAGACCGGTGCGAGCAGCCGTCCGGAGCTCGCGGCGCTGCTGCGCCGGCCGGAATCCCACGCGTAGGTTGGTCTCGAGTGAGGGCTCGGCAGCTCCTCAGCTATGGCGGTGGCCGCTCGCAGCCTGTCCAACCATCGACACAGAGCGCGGTGTCTTCAGTGAGGGTCACGCCGGCGGCGCCGAGCGTTTCGCGGTAGCGCCGCAGCCACTCGCGTTCTTTGGCCTCGCGCAGCGCGCGGCGGATCGAGTTGCACAGGACGTAGGCGACGTCGCGCACGCCTGGAGAGCGGCCCAGGAAGTGCCGCGTCATCGAGTCCTTTCGGAACTGTCGGCGCCGGTGGGGCGTGATCGGTGCCGGGTTTGACGTATCTCGTCGCAGATAAACATGAATCCGGCAACGCCCAGTGATACACCCGCGGCAATGGACAGCCACACCGCGTCGGAGTGAATAGCCGTTGCGGTGAGGGCTATGACGATGGCGCTGGTCGCAGATATCACCGTGGCCACGTGGTATGCGGCCACCTTGCGCGCCGACTCCGGTGCGTTATGTCGTAGCCGCTGGCTGACAACTTTCGTGAAGATCAGCACGACGGCGACCGCGGCAACGTTGTTGAAGAAATCGGGCTGCACTGATGACACCTCCCCCTGGCGCATTGTGATCTTAACGGCCAGCACACCGGAGCGACATTCACCGTCCATACCCTCGCTTCGAACAGGCAGACCACGCGAAGTGTCGATGAGGAGCACGCATGACGGAGTCGTCCGGCAAGGGCCGCACCGAGGGCTTACCGCAACTGCCGGATGACGTGCTGCTGGTTGGCCCGCCATGTCTTCTCGTCATCGACGTGCAGCACGACTTCATGGATACGACCGGATCGTGTTACAACATCGGAGCCGAACACACGGTCGCGCCCACCGCCGAGCTCATCGCAACGTTTCGGGCCCATAGCCTTCCGGTGATCTTCACGCGAGAAGTGCACCGGCCCAACCTCATTGATGCCGGGCTGGAGGCAGACCGCCACTATCACGTACCGCCGCATACTGTCGAAGGCACCATCGGCGTGGAGATCGTCGACTCCCTCGCCCCGCGCCCCGGCGAGTTCGTGGTGGACAAGCGTCGCTACAGCTGCTTCCTCGGCACGGAGCTCGACTTGCTGTTGAAGGGGTTTCGCACCGAAACCCTCATCATCTGTGGGGTGTCCTCCGACGTGTGCGTTCACTGGACCGCCGGCGAGGCGTGGCAGCGCGACTACCACGTCCGGGTCGTCGAGGACTGCACCGCCGGTACCAGTGTGGACGACCACGATGCGTCGATGCTGATCTTGCGCAACCTGTGTTCTGGCGGCCGGAAGATTGTGTCCGACGACATCCTGAGCGCTCTCGCGGCAACGGCACTCGTTACGGCCTAGTCCGAGATCCGTCCGTTCTGGCCTTCCAGGAGAAGGAGCACGATCAATGGTTCAGACGCCGAGCCCGCCCGTCGCCGCGGGCGACGAGGTAGGCCACGTTGAGGTGAAGGGAATCGCATTCATCGATCCCGACGAACGTCACGGCAGGCCGTTCGAGCTGTTCACCCTGTGGTTCACCTCGAACCTGTCCTATCTCTACATTCTCTTCGGTGGGCTGCTGATCCTGTTCGGGCTCAGTCTGATTCAGGCCATAGCGGTCGTACTCATCGGAAATCTGTTCTACTTCCTCGTCGGCGCCATCGCCACCACGGGGCCCGCGTTCGGCACCTCAACCGTCAACATCTCTCGCGTCATGTACGGGTCGGTCGGCAACCGGATCTTCGGGGCGGGCCTGACGTGGCTATTGATCGTCTGCTTCGAAGCGATCAACTTGTCGATCGGCGCGCTTGCTGGGTTTGCGCTGCTGGCCGACGCAGGCATTGAGGTGACCACGTTCGCCAAGGTCCTCGTGCTCCTGGTCGTCGCCGGCGGCACCTTCACTCTGAGCATTCTGGGACATGCCACCATCATTCGGGCGACGGCGATCTTCGCCGCGATAATGGCCGTCGGGGCCGTGGTGCTGTTTGGGTTCGTCCTGGGCCACGCCCACTACGATTACCAACCCGCTTCGGGTGGCGCATCCCTGGCAACCGTGTTCATCGGCCTCACCCTGATTGCCTCGGGCCCACTCACCTGGGTCAACGTTCCGGCGGACTACGCAAGATATCTTCCCAGGAACGCCTCTCGATGGGCCATTCTCGGCTGGACGACGCTCGGCGGATACCTGTCCTCGTCGTTCCTGGCCATCGTCGGGGTCCTGGCTGGCTCCGCCGTCGACATGACGGACCCACAGACGTCCATGAAGGACATCATGCCCGGCTGGTTCTATCCGGTGTTCCTCGTGCTGATAGTGGTCGGAACCTGTTTCAACAACTCGGCGGGCATCTACTCGTCGGGTCTGGCGCTGCAAGCGATCGGTGTGAAGGCACGCCGGTCGCGCACGGTCCTGCTGGACTGCATCATCGGTGGGGCGCTGACGGCGTACGCGCTGTTCGTCAGCGACTTCTTGACCACCCTCAACAGCTTCCTCGTACTCGCCGAAGTGTGGCTGGCGCCGTATGCCGGAGTGTTCCTGGCGTACCTGATCATCCATTGGACCAGGGATCGAACGACGCCGTCGGCCGAACAGTACGGCCGGTTGGCGAGCGTCGAGAAGATCGTACCGCCCGGCGTCGTGGCAATCGTGGTGGGAAGCGTATGCGCGTTCCTGTTCGCTAACACAGCATACTGGCACGGGCCGTTTTCAGTCGTTCTGGACGGCGCTGACCTGTCGCCATATGTCGGCATCCTCGTTGGCGGCGGGGTTTACTACCTCCTGGATCGCCTTGCGGGACAACGCAAGTACACGCCAGGAGCGACGCGGCCCGCCTCGGCCCGCGCAGAGCCCAGCAGCGACCCAGCTCGAATGGAAGCCTGACAAAGCACCGAAGCCATGTCGGCGGGGCGCTTTCCCGGGGATTCCGGCCCCGGTGTTAGGCTTCGAGATCGGTCGACGCCATCCTTGGCACCCAGACCCGCTGGTGCCCGCCTGTGGAACCCGCCTGCCCACGCAGGTTTGAGATCGGCTGTGCCAGAGACGAATCAGACCTTCATTTTGTCCAGCATGGGCGCAGAGGTAGAGCTTGCCTTCATCGGTGCGGTGCTCGGTGATGTCGGTCAACCAGACCTCGTCGCGATGGTCTGCGCGGAACTGGCGGTCGACGAGGTCGTCGTGGACCGGGGGTCCGGCCTTCTGTTCAGTCCGCGCTTCTTGGCGAAGATCGACCAGATGCGTTCTTGAGAGCACAATCGGGCCACCTGTTCTCGCCGGCGAGGATGCCGCGTGCGGGGAGCGCGTCGGCGTGGATGTCGAGGGCATCGTTGACCAGATATGCGTTATCCCAATCACGTTGTGTCAGGGACTCATCGCCGCCATTGAATTCGGCTTCGAAGTACATCTCGGTGGTGCCGCGATCGCCCTCCCAAAGGCCTACCTGCAGCCATGAGCACAGCAGACCGAGGTGGCGCGGGGGATGCATCCGCTTCGTATCGACATCAAGCAACGGGATCGATGGCGGCCGTCAGTGTTCAGTCGGTTCGACAAGGCGAGGGCTGTCCATGGTCGGCCAAGTAAATCCGCGCGTCCCAAGGAGCCAGATTGAGCGACGTGGACGCGATCGTGGCTGCAGCATCTGGCAGGTTGCCAAGCAGCAGCCTGGCACCGATCCATTCTGGGCTGATGTCGATGGCCCGGGCATCGCGCCCGCAGTTGGCGAGGACGACGAGTTCATCGGTCGGGCTGGTTCTGGTGTACGCCCAGATCTGCGGGTCCTCGGCCATGAGCGGCGTGAAGTCACCGTCCGCCAGTATCGGCAGCTGGTGGCGAAGACGGATGAGAGTTTGGTAGTGCGCGAATACCGAATCCGTTGCGTCGATCTGGCTGGCGGCGTTCAGCCAGGTGTAGTTGGGGTTGACCGGCATCCAAGAGCCGGCTTCGGAGAACCCAGCGTACGGTCCGGCGTCCCATTGCATTGGCGTGCGCGCGTTGTCGCGGCTCATCTTGGCTAGGCCGGCCAGCGCCGCTCCCGCGTCGCCACCGAGTTGGAGAACTTGGTCGTAGTAGTTCACGGATTCGATGTCTTTGTGGTCGTGCGGATCTCGGAACGGGTAGTTCGTCATCCCGAGTTCTTCACCCTGATAGATGAACGGGGTGCCACGCATGCCGTGCAGAACGGTCGCGAGCGCCTTCGCCGAGGCCGCCCAGTATTCGGGGTGGTCGTCGCCGAACCGGGAAACCACGCGAGGCTGGTCGTGGTTGTCCCAATACAGGCTGTTCCAACCGGTCTCGGCCAACGCCTCCTGCCAGCGATGCAGCGATCTCTTCAGGACGACGAGATCGAGACCTACATAGTCGAACTTGCCTGCAGGGCCCTGATCGACGGACATGTGCTCGAACTGGAAGACCATATTCAGCTCGCCCCGGGCCGGGTCGGTGTAGAGCCGCGCCTGTTCGGTTGACACGCCCGGCATCTCGCCGACGGTGATGAACTCGCCGTCACGTCCACCGAAAACCTCGTGGGTCATCTCGGCGAGATAGTCGTGCACGTGTGGTCCGTCGGCGAACTCCTCGAAGGCGTTGACGAACCGCTGCCCCGGGCTGGCCGGCGCATCGGGCAGCCCCTCGGCCTTGGAGATGAAATTGATGACGTCCATGCGGAAGCCGTCGACACCGCGGTCGAGCCACCAACGCATCATCTCGTGGACGGCGTGGCGTACCT
>JAVXWV010000385.1:0-7692 GCA_032230775.1 Mycobacterium sp.
CCCACAACCAACAGGAGTAGTCGTCACCAGCGCCAAGGCCAGCCCCACGGGTGCCAAAACGGGTTGCCGTATCCCCCGCCGTGATAGCCGTAATCCCCGCCGCGCCCGAAGCCGCCGTGCCCGCCGCCGCCTCCGTGGAAGCCGACCGGCTGCACCGTCGTAGTTCCGGGATTCGGCTGGGCTGGGCTGGCTTCCGCGATTCCCGATCCGATGCCGAGCGTGGACGCACCGACGATGCCGGCGATTGCGATACTGCTGATGACTCGTTTGATGTTCATACGATTCACACTCGACCGCACGCACACACGCGTCGTCGGTGTAGGCACCCAATTGGCGCCCCAAGCTAGCCGGTAATCCTCAGGCAGACGTCTTCACCTTGGCCGCTGCCGACTCGGGCATGGGCTCGTAGCGTGCGAACGACCGCGTGAACGATCCGGCACCGTGTGACAGCGACCTCAAATCGATTGCGTAACGGGTCAGTTCGATCTCGGGTATCTCGGCCCTCACCAGGGTGCGATCCTCGCCGACATTCTCGGTGCCAAGCACACGGCCGCGGCGACTCGCGAGGTCGCTCATCACCGAACCGACCATGTCGTCGGGCACCAGCACCGACACCACGTCCACCGGCTCGAGCAGGTTCACCCGGGTGGCGGCGGCCGCCTCGCGCAGCGCCAGCCCACCCGCCATCTGGAACGCGAAGTCCGACGAGTCCACGCTGTGCGCCTTGCCGTCGAACAGGGTGACCCGGATGTCGACCACCGGATACCCCGCGCCTGCCCCGTTGAGTAGGCCCTTCTCCATCTGAGCCTTCACGCCCTTCTCGACGCTCGGAATGAAGTTCCGCGGGACTGAACCGCCGACCACCTTGTCGACGAACTCGAATCCAGAACCCTCGGGCAGCGGCTCCACCTCGATATCACACACCGCGTATTGACCATGTCCGCCGGATTGCTTGACATGGCGACCGTGGCCTTTGGCGTTGCCGCCGAACGTTTCTCGCAGCGGCACACGCAGTTCGACTGTGTCAACAGCAACGCCGTACCTTCGGGCCAGCGCGTCGAGCACCACACCGGCGTGGGCTTCACCCATGCACCACAGCACGATCTGATGGGTCTCGGGATTCTGCTCGATGCGCAGCGTTGGGTCCTCGGCAGTCAGCCGTTGCAGGCCGACCGAGAGCTTGTCCTCGTCGGTCTTGGCGCGTGGCTCCACCGCCATCGGCAGCAGCGGCTCGGGCATCGTCCACGGCTTGAGCACCATCGGGTCGGGCTTTTCCGACAGCGTGTCGCCGGTTTCGGCCTTGGAGAGCCTGCCGATCGCGCAGATGTCGCCCGCCACCACGGCGGGGGCAGGCCGCTGCTGCTTGCCGAGCGGGAACGACAGCGTGCCGATCCGTTCGTCCTCGTCGTGGTCGGTGTGGCCGGTTGACGAGCTGAAACCGTCGGAGCCGAAAAAAGAGCTGAAATGGCCCGACACGTGAACCGTCGCGTCGGGCCTGATGGTCCCCGAGAACACCCGGACCAGGCTGACCCTGCCGACGTAGGGATCCGACGTCGTCTTGACCACCTCGGCGAGCAGCGGACCGTTCGGGTCGCATGCCAGCCCTTCGCGCGTTTTGCCTTGTGGCGTGAAGACCTCGGGCAGTCGGTGTTCCGGGGGCGACGGAAACGCGCTGGTGATGATCTCCAGCAGTTCCAGCGTGCCGACGCCCGTACCGCTACACGCCGGGATCACCGGGAAGAACGACGCGCGGGCGACGGCCTTTTCCAGATCGTCGATCAGCACCGACTGGTCGATCTCCTCGCCGCCGAGGTAGCGCTCCATCAGTGTCTCGTCCTCGGACTCCTCGATGATTCCCTCGATCAGCGTGCCGCGGAGGACCTCGATCGGTTCGGAATACGACGCGTCCGGCGCGTGGGTGTCGGTCCGTTTGCCGTCGGAGTACTCATAGTGCGTCTGCGACAGCAGCCCGATCAGGCCGGTACACGGGGTGTCGGCGGCCAGATACAGCGGCAGTACCTTGTCGCCGAACGCTGCCTGTGCCGCTGCGAGTGCACTCTCATAGTTCGCGCGGGCATGGTCGAGCTTCGTGATCACCACGGCACGCGGCATGCCCACCTGGGCACACTCCAGCCACAGCGACTTGGTGGGGTCGTCGACTCCTTCGTTGGCGGCGATCACGAACAGCGCACAGTCTGCGGCTCTCAGGCCCGCCCGCAGCTCGCCAACGAAGTCCGCATAGCCGGGAGTGTCGATGAGGTTGACCTTGATCCCGTCGTGCTCGAGCGGCGCGAGCGCAAGGCCGACCGACCGCTGCTGGGCCAGCTCCGCCTCGTCGCTGTCGCACACAGTGGTGCCTTCGACAACGGAGCCCTGTCTGGTAAGGACCCCGGAGGCGACCAGGAGGGCCTCGACGAGTGTGGTCTTGCCGCCACCCGATGGGCCCACCAGCACCACATTGCGGATGGCGGCCGGACTGTCCGCGGTGGGGGCGGCTCCGGCCTGGGAAGTTGTCGACTTGTCTGCCATGACGTGCCCTCCCGTCGGCAGAGCCGACAAATCAGACCCAGCAGCGACTCTGCTGCCGTTAATCCACAATTCCCCGAACCGACACCGAGCACAAGGGATTCGATGAGTTTCGCGGGAGTCCTACGCTGGGATACATGCCGTCCGTCGGGATGCGTATCGCTGCCTTGCTTGGCGCGGTGGCCATGGCCGCCGTGGTGAGCTCGTGTGGGGAATCCTCAACGACCCCGGACGCACAGGCGCCCAAGCACAACGCGGCAGACGTGACGTTCGCGCAGAGCATGATTCCGCATCATCAACAGGCGCTCGACATGGCGGCGATGGTGCCGCCCCGCACCACCAACCGCGAACTCATCGTCATGGCCAAACACATTGCGCTGGATCAGCAGGCACAGATCGACACGTTGCAGCGACTTCTCCAGCAGTGGGGCGAACCGGCCGCCGCGGATCACATGGGACACGGCGGGATGGGCAGCGGAATGGACGTGGACGGCATGGTCGACGCGGCCACGATGGACAGGCTGCCCGCGCTGAAGGACACCGAGTTCGATGAGCTGTGGCTGAGATCAATGATCGTCCACCATCAGGGTGCCGTCGCGATGGCGGAGCCCGAAATTGCGCAAGGCGAGAATCCGACGGCCGTGAAGATGGCGAAGGTCATCGTCGACTGGCAGCAACTGGAGATCGGGCGAATGCACGCCATGCTGGGCCCAGCGGAGTGAGGGTGCGATTACCCGTCGGGTAATCGACACACGGTCGGCTCGCGATGACGCTGGAGCCATGACAACTTACGACGAGCTTGCACAGCGCTACATCGACACCTGGAACGAGACCGACCCGAGCGCCCGGCGGGCCGCCGTGGATCGGCTCTTCACCGAGGACGCCCGCTACGTGGACCCGATGGCCGCGGCGGACGGCCGCGAGGCGATCGCGACGATGATCGGCGCTGTGCAGCAGCAGTTCCCCGACTTCAGGTTCCGGTTGGCCGGTCCGGTCGACGGGCACCACGACCAGGCCCGGTTCGGCTGGGAACTCGGTCCGGAGGGATCACCGGGACCGATCGTCGGATTCGACGTCGCGGTCAGCGACGCGTCAGGCCGCATCCAGACAGTGCTTGGATTCCTCGACAAGGTTCCAGCCGCGGGCTGATCAAGCCAGCCAAGACGCCCACCGCTTCACCTCGACGGTGACGACGGGCCCGTCGAGCGCAATTCGTTGGTACTGAACGTATTTCCGCCGCAGCAGGGCGTAGCCGGTGGCCATCTCCTCGCCGCTGTAGTGGATTGTCGCTATCCCGTCGGCGCGCACCCACCACAGGTTCGCCCAGTCGTCGTCGTAGTGGTCGACGAGCATGGTGACTTGGGGATTGGCTTCGATATTGGCCAGCCTGCGAAGTTTCTTGGTGGACTTACGCTTGGCGTCGACGGCGGTGTAGACGACATCGTCGTGGACCGCGAACACCACCGGCACCAGGTGTGGTGTGCCGTCGGCTCCCACCGTGGCAAGCATCGCTACGGGCGATTCGGCGAACATGGCCACGGCATCATTTTCGGCCATCGGTCCAGACTATTCCTCCGTGCATGCCCTGTTGGTGTCCAACGCCCCTGCACATGTGGGGCTCGCCGTGGCGCGCGCCAGCAGCGTGTAGAACGTCTGCTGTTCCTCCGGGGTCAGTGGGTCCAGCACCCGTTGCTCGACATCGGTGAGAAGGTCCTCGACCTCCTTGAGGCGAGCCGCGCCCGCGGCCGTCAGCGAAACCGTGTGGCGGCGACGGTCCTGCGGAGAGCGGCGCCGCTCCACCAGATCGTCGGCCTCCAACTCATTCAGCAGTGCGACCACGTTGGTCGGGTCCATTCCGAGCGTCGCGGGCAGGTCGGACTGGTTCTGTTCGCCGTGATCCCGCAGCACAGTGAGGGCGATGATGTGGCGGGCGCGCAGGCCGAATGCCTCGAGCTCGAGCTCGGCCTCGGTCTGCATCCGGCGGGCGAGGTGGACCAGCAGCGGCGCGGACAGATGCTCCGCAGGCCGGACAATGGGCAGGTCATCCACCTGTCCAGGCTACTGGAATAGGCCAACAGTCCACGTGGTATAGATACTTAGTTATACACAAACTATCTATGGAGGACTAGTAATGCCGAACCTACTCCACATCGACTCGTCGTGGCCGAAGCCGACCGCGACGAAACCCAGATCGAGCGCGCGGTGCACTGGGCCGGCCGCGAGAATGCCGACGCGTTCCTTACCGAGGGCGTCACGCTGTTCACCACCGAGATCCACCCGACCGACGATGGCTACGACTTCGGCGAGCTGAAGGACATGCTGGCCTGGCGCGACCTGCAGCGCTAACGAAGTGCGTGCTGTCCGGTACGCGGCTGCGGTGAGACGCTGATCGGCAACCGCGTCACGGGGGTACGCGTCACGTCGATCTCCGGCGCCTTGGTCGGCTGCGGCTGATACGTCGGGATGTACCTAGGCGCGGTATTCACCGGAGAGGCGGTCTCCGGCGGGGGGAGCGGAGGTTCCGGCTCGGCGCTGGTCGCCACCGGAACCGGTGCGCTGGTCGGAGCCGTCGGGGTCACCGACGACGTCACCTCGTCGACGGTGTTGGCCGGGCCGCGGAACACAAGTAGCACGCCCGACACCACGATCGCGGCCACGGCGGCGGACGCCGCGATGATCGCGGTGAGCGCCCGTTTGGTGTGGTACCACGGCGGCGGGGCCGGTTCGAAGCGCCAGGTGTGGTCGTTGAACGCGTCGAAGTGGCCGGAATCCGGCCGGTTATCCCAGAAGTTGTCGTCCGGTTCGTCCCACAGATCGTCACCCGGGTCCTTCGGCGGGGACCCGAGCTCCTCGGCCGGCTGGACCTCGAGGACGTCGTCATCGCTGGTCAACCCTTCCGCATCGGCCGGGTCGTCCCAGAGATAGTCGAAGTCCCCCGAGGCTTCGCGTTCAACCACATACAGATGCTAACGCTCGTACCAGGGCAAATGCGCGCTCAGCAGGAAACCGGGCCGAGTCATGAGAACTCGCACCGGCGCGGTCGACGCCACGGTAGGGTTCGGTCGCCCCGTTGGACTCATTCACCGCGGCGATCCGGCGTCGTAACCTCTGCGCCACCGCGCCGCCTCCCACTCACCGGAAGGTTTGGCAATGAACAAGTCTGTAGTCGCAGTCTCCGCCGTGTCCGTACTCGTCCTTGCGGGCCTGATCGCGTGCGCCCCGCCCCAGAAGGACAACACCGGCGGTGAGACATCCTCCGGCGTCAAGGTCAGCGAGGCGACCTCCGCCGCGGCTTTCGGCGGGATGGACGCCCTCGTCGAGGCGGCGAAGAAGGAGGGCGAGCTCAATGTGATTGCTCTGCCGCCGGATTGGGCCAATTACGGCGCGATCATCAAGGCGTTCTCCGACAAGTACGGCATCAAGGTCAACTCGGCGCAGCCCGACGCCGCCAGCCAGGACGAGATCAACGCCGCCAACCAGCAGAAGGGCAAGAGCACCGCGCCCGACGCCTTCGATCTGGGCCAGTCGGTGGCCCTTGCCAACACCTCGAGGTTCGCGCCGTACAAAGTCGCGGTGTGGGACGACATCGCCGCGGCGTACAAGGACCCCAATGGCGCGTGGGTCAACGACTACGGCGGCTACATGTCCATCGGCTTCGACACGGCGAAGGTGCCGCCGGTCACGAGCGTCAACGACCTCCTCAAGCCGGAGTACAAGGGCAAGGTCACACTGAACGGTGACCCAACGCAGGCCGGCGCCGCATTCTCCGGCGTGCTGATGGTGGCGCTGTCGCAGGGCGGATCGGCCGACGACATTGCTCCTGGAGTCGAGTTCTTCCGCAAGCTCAAGGAGGCAGGCAACTTCCTTCCGGTCGATCCGACTCCGGCGACGGTCGAGTCGGGCCAGACACCGGTGGTGATCGACTGGAACTACCTGAACGCGTCCGAGACGAAGAAGCTGCCATCGTGGCAGGTGGTGGTTCCGCCGGATAACGCCGTCGCCGGCTTCTACTACCAGGCCATCAACAAGGACGCCCCGCACCCCGCCGCCGCGCGCCTATGGCAGGAGTTCCTCTACAGCGACGCGGGGCAGAACCTGTTCGCCCAGGGCGGTGTCCGGCCGGTGCGGGCCGACAACATGATGGCCGCAGGCACTCTCGACAAGACGGTCGCGGCTCAGTTGCCGATCATCGACGGTCCGGTCACCGTCCCGTCGCCCGACCAGACCGCGAAGGCCACCAAGTATCTGGCGGACAACTGGGCCAAGGCGATCGGCTGACGTCGGTTCGACGGCGAACGCGACAAGCGAAAATGCGGAAGCTAAAAGAGGCGCTGCCACTGCTGCCGTTCCTGGCAGTTGTAGTGATCTTCCTGATCATCCCGACCGTGACGGTGATCGTCAGTTCGGTCTACGCCGACGGCGTGTTCTCGTTCGCACGGATTCAGGCGCTGTTCAGCGACACCGCAATGGCCGCACTCGGCAAGAGTGTGCTGCTGTCGGGCAGCACGGCTGTCATCGGGGCGGTACTCGGTGCGGTGCTGGCGTGGCTGATCGTCAGCAGCCCGCCCACCTCGATGGTGCGTCGCGCCGTGATCTCGTTGTGCAGTGTGCTTGCCCAGTTCGGAGGCGTCGCGCTGGCTTTCGCCTTTCTGGCCACGGTGGGGCTCAACGGCGTGCTGACGTTGTGGGTCCAGCAGGTCTTCGGCTTCAACCTTGCAGGCTCCGGCTGGTTGTACAGCCTGACCGGACTGATCCTGGTCTACACGTACTTCCAGATCCCGTTGATGGTGATCGTCTTCGTGCCCGCTCTCGAAGGACTGCGCGATCAGTGGCGCGAAGCAGCGGTCAGCCTCGGCGCGTCGACGTGGCGCTACTGGCGAGAAGTGGCCGTGCCGCTGCTGATGCCTGCGTTTCTGGGTTCGGCACTTCTGTTGTTCGCCAACGCCTTTGCGGCATACGCGACGGCGGCGGCGCTGGTCAGCCAGGGCAGCCCGATCGTGCCACTGCTGATCCGGTCCGCGCTCACCAGCGAGGTGGTCCTCGGCCAGTCGGGGTTCGCGTACGCGCTGGCCGTCGAGATGATCGTCGTCGTGGCCCTGGTGATGGTGGCCTACAGCGTACTGGTGAGGCGCACCGCGAGGTGGCTTCGGTGAGATGGCTTCGGTG
>JAVXWV010000483.1:0-7356 GCA_032230775.1 Mycobacterium sp.
CTGTCGTGGACGTCTCCCTGCTCGGCAGCGGGCTGTGGTCGATGGGGCACACCGTCGCGCTGACCAAACACCTGGGTCAGCTGATGGTGCAACCCCCGCCTGGCGTGCATGGGTCGCCGATCAACCCACTGGTGGGGGTCTACCCGACGGCCGATGACCGTTACATCTCTTTCGTCATGATGCAGCCGACGAAGTTCTGGGCAGACGTGTGCAGGCACATGGACCTCGAGAACTACATCGATGATCCGCGGTTCTCGACCGTCGAGGCGATCGCCGAAAACACCGCGGCCGCCGTGGCGATCCTGCGGGAGGCGATGGCCAAGCGAACCCTTCCCGAATGGAGCGAGCGGTTCTCCACGCTGGCAGGCCCATGGGCTCCGGTGCAGGACACTTTGCAGGCCGCAGACGACGCCCAGATCCGTGCGAACGAGTACATGGTCCAGGCAGGCGAGCTCGAACTGGTCGCAAACCCGGTTCAGTTCGATGTCAGTGCACCGCAAACCGGCCCTGCTCCGGGGTTTGCGGAGCAAACTGACGAGATATTGCTGGAACTCGGTTTGGATTGGGACCGCATCATCGAGCTCAAGACGGCAGGCGCCGTCACCTAGGTCTGGAGAGATCTCAATGCCCTACCTCGCGTCGATCGGCACCTACCTGCCGTGTTGGGGCGTGCCCCGACACCGGGTGGCCGGTGACGACGAGGACGCGGTCACCCTTGCCGTGGAGGCAGGCCGTGCCGCGTTGATTGCCAGCGGCGCGGTCGAACGGGTCGTTCTGGTCAGCCGCAATATGCCGCTCCTGGAAAGCAGCAATGCCGCCGTGCTGCTGGCGGGGTTGGGACTCGACCCCGAGCTCGAGGTGGACGAACGTCTCGGCGGCGCACCCGCCACGCTGGATGCGGTCAGCTCCGCCCGGCCGCGGACACTGATCATCGGCACGGATCTGAACCCCGCTGGCGCGGCCGCCATCCTGACCGCCGAACGCGGGCTGCAGGTTCGTACCGCAGCCCGCGTCGCCCGCAGCCTTCCCGTTCGAACCCGCAACGTGACCGGCGACGTGCACGACTATGGAGACCCGCGTTTGCTTCATGAGCGCGGCCTGATCGCCTCGCTGGCGGCCGCGTGGCTCGACACCCCTGCCGCGGTGGCGGGCGTGGATCACGACCGCGCCGTCGAGCTGTGCATCGGCGACCCTCGGCCGTTGCCCACGATCGGTGCCAGCGCAAGCCTCTTCGCGCTCGCGGGAATGGCAGAGGCGGGTAAGACCGGCCCGCTGGTCGCCGTCGAACAGGCCAGCCTGTCCGGCGTGACGGTGAGCAACGGCGTGGCCGAGCTACATCGTCGCGAACCGCCCGCACGACCCATGCCGGCGGGGACCCAAGTCGAAGGCGTAGAGATACCCATCTCGTTGGCCGCCTACGAGCGGGCGTTCGAGGCCAAGACTCGTTGGGAGGCGGGGAGGTTCGCCGACACGCCGGAGGGGGAGGGCGCACTGGACTTCCCGCCGCGCTATCGAGTTGCCGAGAACGGCGCGCTGGCGACCGACTACGAACTGATTGCGCTGCCCCGCACTGGATCCGTATATACGGAAACCACCGTCCATATGCCGGTGCCCGGACTGCGCACGCCGTACTCGCTGGTGATCGTCGAACTCGACGGTGTCGGCGTCCGCGCACTGGTGAAGGTGACCGGCGCCGAACCGGGAACCGTTGACATCGGGGATCGAGGACGACTGGCGCTGCGACGGGTTGCCTTGCGCTCGGGAGTGCCGGACTACGGATACATGTTCGAGCCCGAACGGGTGGCGGCGGCATGAGGACCCGAAGTCGAGCGCGAGTGAGGATCGCAGCGCAGCACCCGAAGACGAGCGCGAGTGAGGATCGCAGCGAAGCGAGGACCGGAGCGAGCGGGAGTCGAGGCCGCGACCGAGGACCGGAGCGAGCGGGAGCCGAGGCATGAGGAAGGTGGCGATCGTCGGCGCAGGCATGACCGCCTTTGGTGAGCATTTCGCCCTTGGCATCAAGGACCTGCTGCCGATGGCCTTTGCGGATTGTGCGGCCAGTGTCGACAAGGGCTTTGCGAAGGCCGACCTGCAGGGTGCCTGGTTCGGTGCGATGGGAACGACGGACGGCTTTCCGTCGGGCATTCTCGCGGACTCGCTCGGGCTCCCCAACCTGCCCGTCACCCGTGTCGAAAATTCTTGCGCCACAGGCAATGACGCCGTTCGAAACGCGTTATTCGGCGTCGCCTCAGGCGCTTTCGACGTCGTTCTGGTGATGGGTGCTGACAAGCTGCGCGACACCACGTCGGCGGACATGCTCTGGGAGTGGGAGGCGATGGCCCGCGACATGGCGTGGGACTACCCGCTCGGCCTGGTCTCACCTGCGGGGTTCGCGCTGCATGTCCGTCGCTACATGCACGAATCACCCGCGACACGGGAGCACCTCGCCATGGTCGCGGTCAAGAACCACCGCCACGGCGTGAACAATCCCAAGGCGCGGTTGCGATTCGAGATCACCATCGAGCAGGCGCTGGCGGCGCCCATCATCGTGACTCCGTTCGGGCTGTATGACTGCGCGCCGCAAAGCGACGGCGCCGCCGCCCTCGTGTTGGCCGCCGAGGATGTGGTTGACCGCTTCACCGATCATCCGGTGTGGATCCGCGGCGTCGGTCTCGGGCTTGACTCGGTGATGCATCAGCACAAGCCAGACATGACGACGTTTCCTGCGACCACACGTGCGGCGAAGCAGGCATTTGCAATGGCGGGAATGACACCTGCCGACGTCGACGTCGCCGAAGTTCACGATTTCTTCACGGGAATTGAATTGATCAGCTATGAAGATCTGGGCTTTGCCGAGCGATTCGGGGGCTACAAGCTTGTCGAGGCTGAAGTGACTAGTGTCGGCGGAGCGCTGCCGGTGAACCCCAGCGGGGGGTTGAAGGCCAAAGGTCATCCTCCGGGGGCCACGGGTGTGGCACAGTGCGTGGAGCTTTTCGCGCAACTCCGAGGAGAGGCGGCCAACCAGGTGGATGGCGCACGGGTTGCGTTGGCGCACAACATCGGCGGACCGACCGCGGTTTCGGCCGTCACCATCCTGGAAGGATCGCCCAATGGCGCGAGGTAGTGGGCCGGAGCGGTGGTCAACAGGTCTGCCGCAGTTGCGCAACTTGTCCGGGCCGATGCAGGCGGTCGGCGGCTTGTTTGCGATGTCTGCGGATGCGGTGCGGTGCATCTTCAGGCGGCCGTTTCAGTGGCGGGAGTTCTTCGAGCAGTGCTGGTTCATCGCCCGGGTCGCGTTGGCGCCGACACTGCTCGTCGCCATTCCGTTCACAGTGCTGATCAGCTTCACCCTCAACATCTTGTTGCGCGAACTGGGGGCTGCGGATCTATCCGGCGCCGGTGCGGCATTTGGCGCGGTAACCCAGGTCGGACCGATCGTGACGGTGCTGATCGTCGCCGGAGCTGGCGCGACGGCGATGTGCGCAGACCTGGGGTCGCGCACCATCCGTGAAGAGATCGACGCTTTGGAGGTGCTCGGGATCGACCCGGTGCAGCGGTTGGTGACGCCACGCATGCTGGCCTCGGGGTTGGTGGCGCTGCTGCTGAACAGCCTGGTAGTCATCATCGGCATCCTTGGCGGCTACACGTTCTCGGTGTTCATCCAGGACGTCAACCCCGGCGCGTTCGCGGCAGGCATCACCCTGCTGACCGGGGTGCCCGAGGTGATCATCTCGTGCGTCAAGGCGGCGTTGTTCGGCTTGATCGCCGGGCTGGTCGCCTGCTATCGCGGGTTGACGATCCACGGCGGCGGCGCCAAGGCCGTCGGTAACGCGGTGAACGAAACTGTCGTATATGCATTTATGGCGCTGTTCGTGGTCAACGTGGTGGTCACCGCCATCGGCATCAGGATGTCGGCGAAGTAGGGATACGCCATGACCTTGCGGGTAACCTATCCAAGACTGTTCCGGGAACTGGAACGGCCGGTCGGCCTGTTGGGTCGCATCGGCGATCACACCCTGTTCTACGGCAGAGCGATCGCGGGAGTGCCGTTCGCGGTGAGGCATTATCGGCGCGAGGTCGTTCGGCTGATCGCCGAGATCAGCATGGGCGCGGGCACGTTGGCGATGATCGGCGGCACCCTGGTGATCGTCGGCTTCTTGACGTTGGCGGCCGGCGGCACGCTGGCCGTGCAGGGTTATAGCTCGTTGGGCAATATCGGCATTGAGGCGCTGACGGCCCTTCTGTCGGCGTTCATCAACGTGCGGATTGCGGCGCCGGTGGTGGCGGGCATCGGATTGGCTGCCACGTTCGGTGCCGGCGTGACTGCACAGCTCGGCGCGATGCGGATCAATGAAGAGATCGACGCGCTGGAATCCATGGCGATCCGGCCGATTTCGTACTTAGTCAGCACTCGGATAGTGGCCGGGATGATCGCAATCACCCCGTTGTACTCGATCGCGGTGATCCTGTCGTTCGTCGCCAGCCGGTTCACTACTGTCGTCTTATTCGGACAGTCCGGCGGCCTCTATGACCACTACTTCAACACCTTCCTGAACCCGCTCGACTTGTTGTGGTCGTTCTTGCAAGCCCTTCTGATGGCGCTCACGGTCCTGCTGATCCACACGTACTTCGGCTATTTCGCATCGGGCGGCCCGTCCGGTGTTGGTGTTGCTGTGGGTAACGCCGTGCGTACGTCCCTGATCGTCGTAGTGTCGGTGACGCTGCTAGTTTCCCTGGCCATTTACGGCACCCACGGCAACTTCAACCTGTCGGGTTAGGGAGGGAGACGTGACAAACAATCTCGGCGGCCCGGACCCAAAGCACGGGTCTGAAACCCGCAGCGCCGCGGCTCCTTCCGGGGCGTCGCCCGGCCGCCATTTCGGCACCCGGTCTTATGTTCGCCCACTGGCCGGGTTGGCGATGGTCGTGATTGTTGTCGCGATCGTGGCGATTTCCGTCACCCTGTTTCGGGGCGGCTTCACCGAAACCGTACCGGTGACGGTGGTTTCCGAGCGTGCGGGCCTTGTAATGAATCCCGAGGCCAAAGTAAAAATGCGGGGCGTGGAGGTGGGCAAGGTCGCCTCGATCGAGGAACGGCCAGACGGTCAAGCGCTTATTCATCTCGCGATGGACCCCTCGCAGCTGCACCTCATTCCGTCCAATGTGAACGTCGACATCGCATCGTCAACGGTCTTCGGCGCGAAGTTCATTCAACTAGTTCCGCCGCCCGAACCGTCGGCGCAGCCGATGCGCGCAGGCCAGGTTCTCGATAGCAAAAGCGTGACGGTAGAGATCAACACCGTCTTCGAGCAATTGACGTCGGTGTTGTCGAAGATCGAGCCCGTGAAGCTCAATCAGACGTTGGGCGCGCTCGCTGCGGGCGTGAACGGTCGGGGCGAGAAGATCGGCCAGACGCTTTCTGACCTCGACCACTTTCTGGCCACGCTGGACCCCAGCCTTCCCAACCTGCGCCACGACATCTCCGTGGCACCCGAGGTGCTTCGCGCGTACGGCGATGCAGCGCCGGACTTGATCGCGACCGCGAACAACGCTACGAAGATCAGTCAGACGTTCGTCGACGAACAGAACAACCTCGATGCGGTCTTGGTCAGCGCGATCGGGTTGGCCGACATCGGAAACGACGTCATTGGTACCAACCGCCAGCCGCTGACCGATGTCCTTCACCTACTCGTGCCGACGACCGACCTACTCAACGAGTACGCCCCCGGGTTGAACTGCGCGCTGGGCGGCATACTGAGTCTGTCCAACACTCCGCCGTTGCCCGTACCGGGCATCCTGGTGTCGACGTCCTTCCCGCTTGCCGCGGAACGCTACCGCTATCCCGGACACCTGCCGAAGGTCGCCGCCACCGGTGGCCCGCACTGTGCTGACATGGGACTTCCCGACGTGCCGCCGAATTTTCAGCCGCCGTTCCTCGTCACCGATGTCGGCGCCAACCCGTGGCAATATGGAAACCCGGGGGTTCTGCTGAACTCCGATGGGCTCAAGCAGTTGCTGTACGGGCCGATTGACGGGCCGCCGCGGAACGTCGCCCAGGTCGGACAACCCGGATGAGGCGGTCAGGGCGCAGTACGTTCATCAAATTCGCGATCTTCGCGATCGTGATGGCGTTCTTGACGACGTCGCTCTTCTTCATATTCGGTCAGTACCGGACGGGTTCGACCAACGGGTATTCCGCGGTCTTTGCAGACGCCTCGCGATTGAAGACCGGAGACTCCGTGCGGGTCGCAGGCATCCGGGTGGGCACCGTGAACAGCGTCAAGTTGGCGCCCGACAAGACGGTGTTGGTGAAGTTCGACGCAGACCGCAACATCAGGCTCACCGACGGCACCAAGACTGCGGTGCGCTACCTGAACCTGGTAGGCGACCGCTATCTCGAGCTCGTCGACGGCCCCGGCTCGACCAAGATCCAGGCGCCCGGCTCTCAGATCCCCAAGGACCGAACGATTCCCGCGCTGGATCTCGACTTGTTGCTGGGCGGGTTGAAACCCGTTATCCAGGGCCTGAACCCGCAAGACGTCAATGCCCTCACCAATGCGTTGATCCAGATCTTCCAGGGCCAGGGCCCGACGCTCGAATCGCTGTTCGCCAAGACGTCGTCGTTCTCGAATTCGTTGGCCGACAACAGCCAAACGGTGCAGGCGCTCATCGACAATCTCAAGACGGTGGTGGCCACCATCTCGCAAGACGGCGACAAGTTCTCCGCTGCGATCGACAAGCTCGAAAAACTGATCACCGGTCTGTCTCAGGATCGCGACCCGATCGGCACCGCGATCCAATCACTCGACAACGGCACCGCCTCGCTCACTGATCTGCTGACCAGCGCGCGGCCCCCGCTCGCAGGCACCGTTGACCAGCTGAGCCGGTTGGCGCCCCTGCTCGATAAAGACAAAGACATGATCGAGAATTCACTCCGATTGGCGCCCGAGAACTACCGCAAGATGACGCGGCTCGGGGCATACGGCAGCTTCTACCAGTACTACCTTTGTGGAATCAGCGTCCGCGCCACCGATCTGCAGGGCCGGACCGTGGTCTTCCCGTGGATCAGGCAAGACACCGGGAGGTGCGCGCAGCAATAATGCTGAAATACCGCGGTAGTCAACTCATTCGGGCCGGCTTCATAGGTGTCGTCCTGATCATTCTGGTCATCGCGATCGGGCTGCAGCCCGAGCGCCTCGTGTCGCTGGCGACATCGGTGCGCCACCAGGCGCTGTTCTCCGAAGCCGGTGGCCTGACCGCCGGCAACGCCGTAACGGTGTCGGGTATCAAGGTCGGCACGGTGTCGAACGTGGCGTTGAGTAACGGCGACGCCCTTGTCACGTTCACGATCAACGG
>JAVXWV010000710.1:0-6357 GCA_032230775.1 Mycobacterium sp.
CGCGCGGCGATCAGCATCTCGATGCTGCCTGCCAGGCCGCACCACAGCGACGCCGCGGTGAACACCGTCAGCCCAAGCAGATAGAGGTTCTTCGGCCCATATCGGTCGCCGAGGCGCCCGGCCACCAGCAGCGGTACCGCGTACGCGAGCAGGTAGGCACTGGTCACCCAGATGACGGAGTCATAGCTTGCGCCGAGCTTGGCCATGATCGACGGGTTGGCGACCGCGACGATGGTCGCGTCGACCAGGATCATGAAGAAGCCGACCAGCATCGCCCACAAGGCGTTCCACGGGTTTTCGCCCGCGAGCGGGGAATGTTTCCTGGGGTCGACTTGCCACCGCACCCCCGCTCGGGCGCGGCCGTCTTGCCTTGTTGTCAGCGTTTGGAACATCTCGGGTCGACCAGGTACACAACGATTGAGCCGACGGTACGGACCTAGATATGCCCCGACAAGTCGGGGGTCAATCAGTAATGCGCGTCAGGCTGCTTCTGCGACGGCGTCGCCGGTGACGTCGTCCTCGGTTTCGGCGGCGGGCACACCGACCGCCAGTAACGCCAGCAGGGCGATCACCATGCCAACCGTCATCACCAAGGCTAACGCGATCTCGCCGTTGCCGAGAACGCCCACCAGGGGCGCGACCGCGGCACCGAGTCCGAACTGGGCCGCGCCGAGCAGTGCGGCCGCTGTGCCAGCGGCGTCCGGGTGCCGCGACAGCGCGACCGCCGGGGCGTTGGGAATGACAAGGCCCATCGCGGCCAGGATCGCCCAGACAGGCAGCACGAAGCCGAACAACCCGCCGATGTGCGCATACGAGACGCCGACGAAGACCACCCCCGCAAGCACCGCCGCCGCCAACGCCCACACCACGATGGTCTGGGGACCGAACCGTCGCAGCAGCACCACGTTGAGCTGAGTCGCACCGATCAGGGCGACCGCTCCCGCGCCGAACACCAGCGCAAAGGCCTGCTGGTCCAGGCCGTAGTGGCCCTGCAGTACGAACGAGGCACCGGCGATGTAGGCGAACAGGCCGGACATCCCGAGCGCGGCGACCAGGACCAGGATGTCGAAGCGCACGTCACGCAGCACCTCGAGGTAGGTGGCGGCGATGCTGCGCACCTTGAGCGGCCGCCGATGCGACGCGGGCAGGGTTTCCGGCAGCGCCAGCGCCGCCAGTAGGAGCAGCCCGCCCGCCAGAATCACCAGCGCGGCGAACACCCAGTGCCACGACGCCTTGAGCAGCACGGCGGCGCCGAGCGAGGGTGCCACCACGGGCGCCACGCCCAGCACCAGCATCAGCCGCGACATCACCGTCGCAGCGACGGATTCGGCGTAGAGATCTCCGACAACCGCGATCGCCACCACCATCGCGGCGGCGGCGCCCATGCCCTGCAGGCTCCGTGCCACGCCGAGCACGGCGATGTTCGGCGCGAACAGGCACATCACCGACGCCAGCATGTGCAGCACGATGCCGGCCATCAACGGCCTGCGGCGGCCGAGCGAGTCCGATAGCGGGCCGACGATCAACTGGCCGAGCGCCAACCCGGCGAGGGTGCCGGTCAGCGTCAGTTGCGCGACCGACGAGGAGACGGACAGGTCGTCGGCGATCTTGGGCAGCGCGGGCAGATACATGTCGATGGTCAGCGGACCCAGTGCAACCAGGGCGCCCAGCACCACGATCATGCGGGCGCGACTCGGCGGCTTCGGCTGCCCGTCCCGCGGCGAGGCACTCGTCACGTCCACGTCGATCGATGTTGCCATGGAAGTGGTTAGCGCCGCTTGTCAATAATTTGTTCCCCACGTCACAGACAGTGACCGCGATCACGATCGGGCACCCGCGGTGCGCCGCCGTTCGTTCAACAAGCGTTAGCCTGAAGATTCGGACACGGCGAACATCGTCGACAAAGGGGAGCCGCACATGAGCGCTCGGTCAAGCACCAAGAGCCAGCTGCCCGCCACCAAGAACGGCGCTGACGAAAATCCCAGCGCAGCCGCCAAGGTGCTCTCCCAGATCATCGAACGCGGCGCGCGGGTCCAGGGCCCGGCCGTGAAGGCCTACGTCGACCGCCTGCGTCAGCACAATCCGAACGCGACGCCTGCCGACGTGGTCAAGAAACTGGAGAAGCACTACCTGGCCGCGGTGATGGCCAGCGGCGCCGCAGTCGGCTCCGCAGCGGCCTTTCCGGGGATCGGGACCCTTGCGGCGTTGTCGGCGGTCGCAGGCGAGACGGTGGTGTTCCTGGAGGCGACGGCGGTCTACGTGCTGGCCGTGGCCGAGGTGTATGGCATCCCGGCTGAACACCGGGAGCGCAGGCGCGCCCTGGTGCTGTCGGTCCTGGTCGGCGAGGACAGCAAGCACGCGGTCGCCGACCTGATCGGTCCGGGGCGCACCAGCGGCGCCTGGCTGTCCGACGGCGTGGCGACGTTGCCGCTGCCTGCGGTGTCCCAACTGAATTCGCGCCTGCTGCGCTACTTCGTCAAGCGCTACACCCTCAAGCGAGGCGCGATCGCGTTCGGCAAGTTGCTGCCAGTCGGGATCGGTGCCGTCGTCGGCGGCGTGGGAAACCGGATGATGGGCAAGAAGATCGTCAACAACGCCCGCATGGCGTTCGGCAACCCGCCGCCGCGGTGGCCTGCGCCGCTGCACGTGCTGCCCGCTCCCGGCGAGCGATAACGATAACTGCCGTTCGCATAGTTGGGCCGACGGCCGAAGCGTTAGCCTTTAGACGGCGGGAAGCGGGTAAACCGCGGGCCGCAGGAATTCGGGTGGCGAGCGTCTACGAATCCGCTTGCCTGGAGCGAAGGAATCGAGGCGAGTTGCAGCCGTGAGCTCACCATCACCATTCGGACAGAACGAGTGGTTGGTCGAGGAGATGTATCGCAAGTTTCGCGAGGATCCCTCGTCGGTCGACCCGAGTTGGCATGAATTCTTAGTCGACTACTCCCCCGAGCCAACCACCGAAGCGCAATCCTCTGTAGGCAACGGACAACCGGCTGGGCAACCGGCTCAGGCGGCCGCCCACGCCGCGGCACCGGAACCGGTGCCCGCCCCTGCGCCGAAGGCGGAGGTCGCCGCCCCCGCTAAGGCACCAGAACCGGAGAAGGCGCCCGCGCCGAAGGCCCCCGCTGCTCCCCCACCCGCCGAAGGCGACGAGGTGCAGGTGCTGCGCGGCGCCGCTGCCGCCGTCGTGAAGAACATGTCGGCGTCGCTCGAGGTGCCGACCGCGACCAGCGTGCGCGCCATTCCCGCCAAGCTGATGATCGACAACCGGATCGTCATCAACAACCACCTCAAGCGCACCCGCGGCGGCAAGATCTCCTTCACCCACCTGATCGGCTACGCGATGGTGCAGGCGGTCAAGAAGTTCACCAACATGAACCGCCACTTCGCCGAGGTGGACGGCAAGCCGAACGCTGTGACGCCCGAGCACCTCAACCTTGGGCTTGCGATCGATCTGCAGGGCAAAGATGGGGGTCGGCAACTTGTCGTCGCCGCCATCAAGGGTTGCGAGACAATGGCTTTCGGCCAGTTCATCGCGGGCTACGAGGACATCGTCCGGCGTGCCCGCGACGGCAAGCTGACCGCAGAGGACTTCAGCGGTGTGACGATCTCGCTCACCAACCCTGGCACGATCGGCACCGTGCACTCGGTGCCGCGGCTGATGCGGGGTCAGGGCGCAATCCTCGGCGTGGGTGCGATGGAGTACCCGGCCGAGTTCCAGGGCGCCAGTGAGGAACGCATCTCCGAGTTGGGCGTCGGCAAGCTGGTCACGTTCACCTCCACCTACGACCACCGCATCATCCAGGGCGCGGAGTCCGGCGACTTCCTGCGCACGATCCACGAATTGCTGCTGTCCGACGACTTTTTCGACGAGATCTTCCGCGAGCTGGGCATCCCGTACGAGCCTGTGCGCTGGCGCACCGACAACCCCGACTCGATCGAGGACAAGAACGGTCGCGTCCTCGAGTTGATCGCGGCCTACCGCAACCGCGGCCATCTGATGGCCGACATCGACCCACTGCGGCTAGATAAGACCCGCTTCCGCAGCCACCCCGATCTCGATGTGAACACGCACGGCCTGACACTCTGGGACCTCGATCGCGAGTTCAAGGTCAACGGCTTCGCCGGCGCCGAGCACAAGAAGCTGCGCGACGTGCTTGGTCTGCTGCGCGATGCGTACTGCCGCCACATTGGCGTCGAATACACGCACATCCTCGAGCCCGAACAACAGAAGTGGCTGCAGGAGCGGATCGAGGTCAAGCACGGCAAGCCGACTGTCGCGCAGCAGAAGTACATCCTGTCCAAGATGAATGCCGCCGAGGCCTTCGAGACGTTCCTGCAGACGAAATACGTTGGGCAGAAACGATTCTCGCTAGAAGGTGCGGAGACCATTATTCCAATGATGGATGCGGGGATCGACCAGGCCGCCGAGCACGGGCTCGACGAGGTCGTGATCGGTATGCCCCACCGCGGACGGCTCAACGTGCTGGCCAACATCGTCGGTAAGCCGTACTCGCAGATCTTTTCTGAGTTCGAGGGCAACCTGAACCCGTCGCAGGCGCACGGCTCGGGCGACGTCAAGTATCACCTAGGGGCGACCGGCAACTACATCCAGATGTTCGGCGAGAACGACATTCAGGTGTCGCTGGTCGCCAACCCGTCGCACCTCGAGGCCGTCGATCCGGTGCTCGAGGGACTGGTTCGCGCCAAGCAGGACCTGCTCGACAAGGGCGACGGGCCGGACGGATTCTCCGTCGTGCCGATGATGCTGCACGGCGACGCCGCGTTCGCCGGTCAGGGCGTGGTGGCCGAAACACTGAACCTCGCGCTGCTGCGCGGATACCGAACTGGCGGCACCATCCACATCATCGCCAACAACCAGATCGGGTTCACCACATCGCCGACCGACTCACGGTCCTCGGAGTACTGCACCGACGTCGCGAAGATGATCGGTGCGCCGATCTTCCACGTCAACGGCGACGACCCGGAAGCGTGTGTCTGGGTGGCGCGACTGGCCATCGACTTCCGGCAGCAGTTCAAGAAGGACGTCGTCATCGACATGCTGTGCTACCGCAGGCGCGGCCACAACGAGGGTGACGACCCGTCGATGACGCAGCCGTATATGTACGACGTCATCGACACCAAGCGTGGCTCCCGCAAGACCTACACCGAGGCGCTGATCGGTCGCGGTGACCTCTCGATGAAAGAGGCCGAGGATGCCCTGCGTGACTACCAGGGCCAGCTGGAGCGGGTGTTCAACGAGGTTCGCGATCTAGAGAAGCATGCGGTCGCGCCGAGCGAGTCGGTGGAGGCCGACCAGATGATCCCCGCTGGCATGACCACCGCGGTGGAAAAGTCGCTGCTGGCCCGAATCGGTGACGCGCACTTGGCGTTTCCCGATGACTTCAACGTGCATCCGCGCGTCAAACCGGTACTGGACAGGCGCCGCGAGATGGCCTACGAAGGCAAGGTCGACTGGGCGTTCGCCGAGCTGCTGGCGCTCGGTTCCTTCCTGGCCGAAGGCAAGACGATTCGGCTGTCGGGGCAGGACACCCGGCGCGGCACATTCACCCAGCGCCACTCGGTCATCATCGACCGCAAGACGGGTGCCGAGTTCACTCCGCTGCAACTGCTGACGACGAACACCGACGGCACGCCAACGGGCGGCAAGTTCATGGTGTACGACTCGGCGCTGTCCGAGTTCGCCGCGGTGGGCTTCGAGTACGGCTACTCGGTCGGGGACCCGGACGCGCTTGTGTTGTGGGAGGCCCAGTTCGGCGACTTCGTCAACGGGGCGCAGTCGATCATCGACGAGTTCATTTCGTCCGGCGAGGCCAAATGGGGTCAGTTGTCCGACGTCGTGCTGCTGCTGCCCCACGGCCACGAGGGCCAAGGGCCGGACCACACCTCGGCCCGCATCGAGCGGTTCCTGCTGCTGTGGGCCGAGGGCTCGATGACGATCGCGATGCCGTCGACGCCCGCGAACTACTTCCACTTGCTGCGCAGGCACGGGCTCGACGGCATTCACCGGCCGCTCATCGTGGCGACCCCGAAGTCCATGCTGCGCAACAAGGCTGCCGTCAGCGACCTGAAGGACTTCACCGAGGGTAAGTTCCGGTCGGTGATGGAGGAGCCAACCTACGAGGAGGGCACCGGCGACCGCAGCAAGGTCAGGCGGATCCTGTTGACCAGCGGCAAGATCTACTACGAGCTGGTGGCGCGCAAGAACAAAGACGAGCGCGACGACGTCGCGATCGTGCGTATCGAGCAGCTCGCCCCGCTGCCGCGGCGGCGTCTGACCGAGACCCTGGACCGGTACCCGAACGCCGAGCAGTACTTCTGGGTGCAGGAGGAGCC
>JAVXWV010000800.1:0-3391 GCA_032230775.1 Mycobacterium sp.
CCGTTGACGAGGTGCGTGGACAGGAAGCCCTCGGGAGTCGCTTTGACAGTGATGGTGATGCATTTGTCGTTGCGGCGCGGAACCGACGTCAACGAATACGATCGCCAGTGCCAGCGCCCGTCGAGGCGTAACCCGATGCCCACATATTGGCCAGGGTGGTATTCGCCAGAGAACCCCCAACCTGGCTTGATGGTGACGGTGGCCGAGTCCTCGGTTTCGGGCCGCACGTCGATGACCTGGCCACGAAGCTCGCGCGCCGACCACAGCGGGTTGAGCAGCTTGAGGTAGTCGTCGGGCAGCAACGGTGTCGTAGCTCTTGCCGCCAGGCCGCGCAAAACGTTGACTCCCGGTGTTGTGGCGGTATCGACATTCTTGGCCGGTTTCACACTCCACCGTGCCAGGTCGCGCAGCGTCGCAGCCATCGGTCACTACTCCCTCTTCGACATATTGCCGAGTCTGTTGGGTGAACGCTCGTACACCCAGTACCCACGGCGGTCTGGGTTCACACCTTCGTGTCTGCTGTGGGCGACGCCACCGGGCAGGCAAGTTGACGAGCACGCATGAACCCAAGGGCTGGTGCGTTTACGACTACCGGTCAGCGTGCGCCACAGCTATGACCGCGATTCGTCACGTGGTCGCGCCGACCTCGCGACGGTCTGCGCTGTTCCGGCTCGACTGATCGTGGTAGGCGCCGGATCCGCGGCCCAGCGCAATGGTTGCCGCCGTCATCGCGCCGACCATGGCCAACAGGATGGGCGCGGCTATGCCGTGAGCCGTTAGCCGCTCGTCGAGTACCAGCAGTCCGATCACCACCGCGACGAGGGGCTCACCGACGAGCATGATCGGCACCGAGGCCTGTAGCGCGCCGGCATTAAACGCCGACTGTTGAAGAACGGTGACCGCAACAGCGAGCGCAACCAGAAGGTATGGAGCCGGGACGGTCAACATCGAATGCCAGCCACCGATGGCGAATCGCTGCGTACAGACCTTGGTCAGCACCGCGACGAGCCCAAGCAGTGTGGCCACCGACACCGCCATCGCCATCGCCCGCATCCTGCCCGTGACGCGGGCAGCCAGCACGATGCCCCCCGCGACGATCAGCGCAGCCCCGGTCAGCGCGATCGCCCAAGCCCGAACCGACGGTTCGTACACGCCGTCGCTGGGCCGCCCGACCAGGACGAACACCGTCAAACTTGCCGTCAGCACCAGTGACCACCGCCAGTCGGATGCGCGGACGTGCTGGCGCAAAAACTTGGCACCCAGCGGCAGCACGAACAACAACGACGACACAATCAGCGGCTGCACGAGCAGCAACGAACCGTACGACAACGCCAGCGCTTGGACCGCGTATCCGGCGAACGCCGCGACGGTACCGGCCCACCACAGAGGTCGACTCACCCACGAGGTCACTACGGCGTCCCCCGACGATTCGCGACGAGATTGATCTTGGATTGCGCGTTTCCGCACCACCATGCCGACCGCTGCGCACAGCGCGGCCAGCAGGGCGAAAACTACGGTCAACAGTTGCGACAACGCGCTATTCATTTCATTCCGTCAACATCCCCGGCCGCGTGGACCGCAGAGCGCCTGGTTTCGAAATTCGCACGTCGAAACGAATGGCCACTACGCGGGCGTTGCCGCCCTCGGCGTCGTTGAAACGCATCGTGAGCTACCTAACATCACGCGACGACGGGTAGGGCAGGCGTAACACATTCACGGCTCGTCGCCGCCTTGTCGCAGGAGATGCACGCCCACAACGTATTTCGCTGATGTGAATCGAACGGTTCGCGTCCCGGCGGACAGTTTCTGCCGCCCGAGAACACACCCTCGATGACTTTCACTTTGACGAACGGCATTTCTGTTTCCCTTCTGATTTGTGCTGCTTGGTGGTGTTCTGTGCGGCCCCGTTGGGTCGCATTGACCTAAGTAAGGGCGCCGGCGCACACGTCGTTTGCGATGCCGTACCGCGAGAATCTTTGCAACGGCTCGCGTCCCGTCGCGGTCATCGGCCCGCTGCTGGAAGACGAAGCAGCACAGTCCCACGGGGGTTACTGGCACTAGGTCGATCGCCACCGACCAGGAGTGGCTATCTGCTGGCAGGTGATGCGACTGGCTCATATGGTTAGCCGGTGGAAGGGACACCGTTCGGCCGGTACCGGCTGGTAGACCTGCTCGGCCGTGGCGGCATGGGCGAAGTGTGGAGAGCCTTCGACACCGCCATGAAGCGGGTGGTCGCCTTGAAGGTGTTACCCGCGAACCTCGCCGACGATGCGCAGTACCAGGCCCGGTTCCGCCGGGAGGCGCAGGCAGCGGCCAGCCTGGATGAGCCGCATATAGTCCCGATCCACGATTTCGGCGAAATCGACGGGCGCCTCTACGTGACGATGCGGCTGATCGACGGCAAAACCATCAATGAATTGGTTGCCAACGGTCCGCTGGCGCCCCAACGCGCCGTCTCGATCGTCGAACAGATCGCCGCCGCCCTCGGCGCAGCTCACCGCATCGGACTGGTACACCGCGACGTCAAACCATCGAACATCCTGGTGACCGAGGACGACTTCGCGTACCTCATCGATTTCGGGATCGCCCGTGCGGCCGAGGCGACCAAGCTCACCAGTACCGGCGCCACGATCGGCACCTTGGCCTACATGGCGCCCGAGCGATTCACCACCGACCGTGATGACGCGCGCGCCGACATTTATGCGCTGACGTGTGTGCTGCACGAGTGTCTTACTGGCTCCCAGCCGTTTCCGGGCGACAGTGTGGAACGCCAGATCACCAGCCACCTCACATTGCCCCCGCCGCGGCCGTCGACGATGCAGCCCGGGATTTCGCCGCAGATGGACCAGGTCATCGCGACCGGGATGGCCAAGAGCCCGGACCAGCGCTACGCAACGACCAAAGACCTGGCGGTTGCCGCCCGCGCCGCTCTCACCGAGCCGATCTCGCCCAGTCACCCCGCACCACCGCCATTCGCCCCGCCGCCTGCGCCCAGTTGGGCGGCACCGGTTCCCTACCCCAACACGGGACCGAGCGCACCGCCGACGCTCGCAGCCACCCACTACCAGACACCTGCCGGGCCCCCGGCGTGGTCTTCGCCGGCGATGCCGAGTGCCCAACAAGCGCAGGCTCCATCTCCGTGGTGGCATAACCCCGCCATCTGGATTCTGGCGGCCCTCGTGACAGTGGTCGTCATCGTCGCCGGCGTCGTCGTCGTCCTCGTTTGGCCTGACGGGAGTTCAGGCAATCGCTCGACCACGAGGGCTGAGCCAACCGAACAGCGGCTGCCGTCCGCATCGAGCACACGGCCGTCCGTGCCGGGTACGAGCTCGTCTGCTCCGACTACGTCCGCACCGATTGCAACGCAGTCAACGCCGACGGGACCCGGACA
>JAVXWV010000801.1:0-5214 GCA_032230775.1 Mycobacterium sp.
CGGCGCGACTGTGCACTACGTCGACGACGCCAACGTGCTCGTGATGCTCGATCAGCCGGAGCAGACGGCGCAGGCAATCGGGGCCTTCTTGGGCTCCTAATATGCACCATGGCATTCTCCGGGCGAGCCGAAGACAAACAGCTCATCCGCGAGCGATTCGAGATCTACAGCGACGCCGTGATTCGGCAGGACCTCGACACCTACCTGGCCTGCTGGGCCGACAACTGTCGGCGGACCGGTGCCGGAGGCGCGTGCGAGGGCAAGGACGCGCTCCGCGCACACTGGCATGGGATCTTCGGCACCCTCGAACAGATGGTGTTCTTCGCGCAAATGGCTTCGCTGAGCGTTGATGGAGACTCGGCGGCCGCCAGGTCGTACTGCTTGGAGATCCTGAAACTCAACGACGGCCACACCCGCCAACTGGTCGGCGAATACGACGACGAACTCGTCCGGGTCGACGGTGACTGGTTGTTCTCACATCGTCACTATCGGGTCGCAATGACCTTCTAGTGCCTCAAGGGCTGAGCACGCCGATCTGTTTCATCTGCGCGTAAACGTCGACCACGCCCCAGGTCTCGACGACGAGGCCGTCGGCGAAGCGGAAGATGAAGATCTCGGAGTACGTGACGGAGTTGCCAGTCGGCCCAACGCCCATGAATTCACCCCGATGGGTGCCGGTGACCGTATTGCGCGCGACGACCTTGTCCCCCTCGGCGAGCACGTCCTCGACGGTGACGTGGATGTCGGGATAGACACCGAGCAGCATCGCCCACACCTGTTTGAGCAATTCGGCGCCGGTCGCATCGATCGGCAGCGGCGTGCGGATCACGGCGTCCGGCGCGACGATCTCGTCGATCGTCTTCGCGAGGTGCTGCATGTCGCCGGTGTTCGCGGCTTCATGGAACCGTTGAAACGTCGCCTTGTTGCGTGTCTCTTCGGCTGTCGACATTCGGATCCTCCCCGGATCGAAAGTCAGTCCTCGTCAAGTGCGGCCGCGACGTCGTCAGGGATGTCCATGTTGGTGTAGACGTCCTGCACGTCGTCGCTGTCTTCGAGTGCATCGACCAGCTTGATCACTTTGCGTGCGCCATCGAGGTCGACGGGCACCGTCACCGAGGGCTGGAAGCTGGCCTCGGCAGACTCGTAGTCGATGCCGGCCCCCTGCAGCGCTGTCCGCACCGCCACCAGATCGCCTGGCTCACAAATGATTTCGAAGGCGTCATCGAGATCGTTGATCTCCTCCGCACCGGCTTCGAGCACGGCCGTCAGCACGTCGTCCTCGGTCTGCCCGTTCTTGTCGAGCGTGACGAGGCCCTTGCGGGAGAACAGATATGCCACCGAGCCGGGGTCGGCCATGTTGCCACCGTTGCGGGTCATCGCGACGCGCACCTCGCCTGCCGCGCGGTTGCGGTTGTCGGTCAGGCACTCGATCAGGACCGCGACACCGTTGGGTCCATAACCCTCGTAGGTGATCGTCTGCCAGTCGGCGCCGCCAGCTTCCTCACCCGCGCCGCGCTTACGGGCCCGCTCTATGTTGTCGTTGGGCACAGAGGTCTTCTTGGCCTTCTGGATGGCGTCGTACAGCGTCGGATTGCCCGCAGGGTCACCGCCGCCGGTGCGCGCGGCGACCTCGATATTCTTGATCAGCCGGGCAAATTCCTTGCCGCGGCGTGCGTCTTTGACAGCCTTCTGATGCTTGGTGGTGGCCCATTTGGAATGGCCGCTCATGCAGGTACTACCTCTTTCACTTACTTCAGAGTTTGATCAACGAGTCTACGTGGACGTTTATGCCGTACTAAACGGCGTCGGGCGGCGTCAGCGCGACGACGCGGAAGCCGACGCCCGCAGGCCAGCCCAGGTGGCCGCTGACGTGCACCTGAATCCAGGTCGCGGCGGCGTCGATCATCGTCATCGTGCGATTCTGGCGTGGTCAGTCGCGCTGAGCGCGACGAATCACGCCGAAATCGCCATCAGGCGGGCGTGGCGGACAGTTGGGCCTTGACCGTGCGCGACAGGTCATCGGCGAGGATCTCCGGCTCGCCCGCGAACAGGCCGTCCAGCGCGAGTTTGGCGACCACCGAGGGATCGGTCTTCTGGTCCGCCGGGACGAAGTCGGCCATGTCGGTGTCCATGTAACCGACATGCAGCGCGGCGACGTGGACACCGCGGGGGGCCAGTTCCTGCCGGAGCGCATCCGTCATCGCCCACGACGCTGCCTTCGCTGCCGAATAGGCGCCGGAGGTGGGTGCATGCCACCACGACAGCACCGACAGCACGTTGAGGATCGACCCGCCCCCGTTGGCTTCGATGATCGGAGCGAACGCGCGGGTCACGGACAGCGTGCCGAAGTAATGCGTCTCCATCTCGAGGCGCACATCCTCCATCGACCCGGTGAGCAGTGATGACTTTGTCGAGACCCCCGCATTGTTGATCAGCACGTTGACGTCGCCGGCCAATGTGACAGCGCGGGCGACGGACTCGGGATCGGTAATGTCGAGCTGGATGGGGACGACGCCCGGCAGGTCGATCGTCTCGGGGCGCCGTGCGGCGGCGTAGACCTTCGCGCCGCGCTCGACGAGCTGGGCGGCGAAATGCTTACCCAGGCCGCGGTTCGCGCCGGTGACGAGTGCGGTGATCTGCTGGTTGGTCATCGTGGTCTCCTGAGGTTGGCCCGATAGGTACCTCCCCAACAAGCCTTGTTTCGTACCAATCATTCCATAACGTCACGATGGGAGGGTGTGGCGTCGGTCACAAGCGGTTTGGTCAGCGGTCGGCGAGCATGTCGACGAAGAGCTTGTGGATGCGACGGTCGCCCGTCATCTCCGGGTGAAACGCCGTCGCCAGCATGCGGCCCTGCCGTACCGCGACGATGTGGCCGCCGGCTCGACCCAACACCTCCACGTCGGGTCCGACGCGTTCGACCCACGGCGCGCGGATGAACACTGCGTGCACGTGACCGTCGAGGCCTTCGAAGGGAAAGTCGCCCTCAAACGAATCGACCTGGCGGCCAAAGGCGTTGCGACGCACTGTCATATCGATGGCCTTGAGCGGGATGGCGGCGCGGCCCTCGACGCCGGCGTCCAGAATTTCGGTGGCCAACAGGATCATCCCTGCGCACGAGCCGTAGGCAGGCATGCCTTCGGCCAGACGAGCCCGCAGCGGCTCGAGCAATTCGAATTCGCGAAGCAGGTGGCTCATCGTGGTGGACTCGCCGCCGGGTATCACCAGCGCGTCGACGGCCTCGAGTTCGGTGATGCGCCGAACCGTCGTGGCGTCGGCACCCGCCTCGCGCAGCGCCGCCAGATGTTCGCGGGTGTCGCCCTGCAGCGCGAGCACGCCGACGCGCGGCGTACTCATGGCGTGTAGTCACGCTTGTAGCGAGTCAGGCCTTCCTGCATTACCGCCGCCACCATCTCGCCGGTTTGGGTGAAGATCTTGCCCTGGGTCAGCGAGCGACCACCCGACGCCGACGGCGAGGACTGGTCGTAGAGCAGCCATTCGTCGGCACGGAAGGGCCGCATGAACCACATCGCGTGATCCAGCGACGCAACCATCAGGTGCTTGCGCTCCTCCTGGTGGTGGACCTGCGCCGAACCGAGCAGCGTGAGGTCACTCATGTAGGCGAGCGCGCAGATGTGCAGTACATAGTCGTCGGGCAACGGGTCGCGATGCCGGAACCACACCTGCTGCTGCGATGCCTTACCGGGCAGCAGCTTTAGCTGATCGCGCGGGACCATGCGGACATCCCACTCCGCGAACTGCGCGAATCCCGCATCGTCGAACGCCCCGCCCTTCGAGATGAAGTTGGGCAGGTCGTCGGGCGGCGGCGCGAAGGGCATGGCGTCCTGGTGCTCGATGCCGCTCTGATCGGCCTGAAACGACGCGGACATCGAGAAGATCGTCTCGCCATGCTGGATCGCATTGACGCGCCGCGTCACGAAGGAGCCACCGTCGCGGAGGCGTTCGACGATAAAGACGGTGGGCGCCTGGGCATCTCCTGGCCGCAGGAAGTACCCGTGCAGCGAGTGCACCTGGAACTTCGGATCTACCGTGCGCACCGCCGATACCAGCGTCTGACCCGCCACATGGCCGCCGAAGGTGCGTTGAAAGAAGCCGGATTCGGGGCTGAACACCGCACCTCGGTAGATGTTGACCTCGAGTTGTTCGAGATCAAGGATCTTCTCGATCGCCACTAGGTTGTCTGTTCTTCGCGCAAGCGGCTCATCACCGTGTGTTTCTACCAGCCGCGTTCGGCGAGCCGGTGCGGGGCCGCGATGTCCTCCACATTGATGCCGACCATGGCCTCCCCCAGCCCGCGCGACACCTTGGCCAGCACGTCGGGGTCGTCATAGAAAGTCGTCGCCTTGACGATGGCGGCGGCCCGCTGCGCGGGGTCACCCGACTTGAAGATGCCCGAGCCGACGAACACGCCCTCGGCGCCCAGCTGCATCATCATCGCCGCGTCCGCCGGTGTCGCGATGCCGCCCGCGGTGAACAGCGTCACCGGCAGCTTTCCGGCCCGCGCCACCTCAACGACTAAGTCGTAGGGCGCCTGCAATTCCTTTGCGGCGACATACAACTCGTCTTCGGACAGCGCAGTCAACCCGCGGATCTCGCCGCCGATCTTGCGCATGTGCATGGTCGCGTTGGACACGTCGCCCGTGCCCGCCTCACCCTTGGAGCGGATCATCGCCGCGCCCTCGGTGATGCGGCGAAGCGCCTCGCCCAGGTTGGTCGCACCGCACACGAACGGCACGGTGAACTTCCACTTGTCGATGTGATGGGTGTAGTCGGCCGGGGTGAGCACCTCGGACTCGTCGACATAGTCGACGCCGAGACTCTGCAGGACCTGCGCCTCGACGAAATGACCTATGCGAGCCTTGGCCATCACCGGGATGGTGACCGCGGAGATGATGCCCTCGATGAGATCGGGATCGCTCATCCGAGCGACGCCGCCCTGCGAGCGGATGTCGGCGGGTACCCGCTCCAGCGCCATCACGGCCACCGCCCCGGCGCCCTCTGCGATGCGGGCCTGCTCCGGTGTGACGACGTCCATGATCACGCCGCCCTTGAGCATCTCGGCCATGCCGCGCTTGACCCGCGCGGTGCCGGTCTGCGCCGACCCGTTCGATCCAGCTGCGGTTTCCACTGCTATCTCCTCCAAATCGCTACTGATCCAGTCTAAAGGCGGCGGCAAATACAAAAGAATCCGCA
>JAVXWV010000737.1:0-2979 GCA_032230775.1 Mycobacterium sp.
CCGAGCCGTTCGGCACGGACCTCGTCGAGCACCGCGGTACACAGTTCATCCTTGTTGCGGAAGTTCGAGTACACCGCGCCCTTGGAGTAGCCGGCGGCGTCGGCGACCTTCTCGAGTGACGTCGGGCGGTAGCCGTCGTCGAAAAACAGCTGCCGAGCGGTCTTGACCAGTTGTGCCCTGGTTTCCGCCTGGGTCTCCACTCGCGTCTTCCTGGCCATGGGTGCATCTTAACCCGTTGACATACCAATAGACTCTAGATACCGTCGGTATTCGAATCGATAGGAGACCGTAATGCGCTACCCCAAGATCGAGCTCAACGGCGCTGTAGTGGCGGTCACCGGCGGTGCCCGCGGCATTGGCAAGGCCACCTCCGATCTCTTTACTGCCTGTGGGGCGACGGTGTGTGCCGGCGATCTCGACGGGGCCCCTTACAGGCTCGACGTGACCTCGCGCGACTCGTTCGCGGACTTCACGGGCGCGGTACTGGACCGCTTCGGTCGGATCGACATTCTTGTGAACAACGCAGGCGTGATGCCGCTGGGTGACTTCCTGTCGGAGGCCGACGCCGTCAGCGCAACGACACTCGACGTGAATGTCTGGGGGTTGATCCACGGCATGCGACTCGTGTTGCCGCACATGATCGGACGCGGCAGCGGTCACGTCGTCAATGTCACCTCCATGGCAGGCAAGTTGGTCGTTCCGGGCATGGCGGTCTACAACGCCAGTAAGTTCGCCGCCGTGGGCCTATCCACCGCAGTGCGGGAGGAGTACCGCGATACGGGCGTGAGCGTGACCGCGGTGCTGCCGAGCGCCGTGCGCACCCGGCTGGCGTCCGGCGTTCCGCTCGGACACGGCATGCCAACAGTTGATCCTGAAGACGTCGCAGAGGCGATCGTCGGCAGTGTGGACAATCGACGCGCCGAGATCACAGTGCCGCGCTATCTGGCGGGATGGGATCTGCTGAACGCTACGGTACCGGAGCCGGTGATGCGGTTGGGCCGCAAGCTGATCGGCGACCGCCGGGCGTTGACGTCGGTGGACCACGACGTGCGCGCGGCATATGAGGAGTCGGTCCGCGCCCAGGCACGGGAGGCGAAGTAGTGGCGCGGCAGCCGAGGATCGTCATCATCGGTGCGGGCGTAGCCGGCATCGCGACAGCAGTAACCCTGCAGCATGAGGGATTTCACGACTTCACGATCCTCGAGAAGGGTACGGATGTCGGCGGCGTCTGGCATTGGAACCGCTACCCCGGCCTGACGTGTGACGTCCCTTCGCAGCTCTACCAGTTCTCGTTCGCCCCGAAACCGGACTGGACGTCGTTGTTCGCGCCGGGCGACGAGATCCAGCGCTATCTGCGGGACGTCGTCGACCAGTTCGGTCTCGATGATCGCCTTCGTTTGAATGCCGAGGTTGTCTCGGCGGTGTTCACTGGATCCGCTTGGCAGATAAAGACGGCTGACGGCGGCGAGCTGGATGCGGACTTCGTGATCGCCGCGACGGGCGTGCTGCACCACCCCTTTACGCCAAACATTGCCGGGCTCGACACGTTTGCCGGCGACGTGTTCCACACCGCGCGCTGGGACGACGACATCGTGACCGAAGGGCGGCGGATCGCCGTCATCGGGATGGGTTCGACGGGCGTGCAGGTCGTGTCGGCGCTTCAACGCAAGGCGGCGCACATCAGTCACTTCGTGCGGACACCACAATGGGTGATGTGGGCTCCGATGGGGCTGGCCCAGCCCGCGGTGTTCGGCGCGGCGCTGCGCAGGCTGCCGGATCTCCACCGGTTCCTGTACGGAAAGCTGCTGTGGGCGTCGGGCATATTGGCCGACATCACCACCCGGCCGAGCTGGCGTCGCCGGTTGGTGCAGGAGTGTGCGCGCTGGTCGCTGCGCGCACAGGTCCGAGATCGCGAGTTGCGGGGCCGGCTGACCCCCGATTACCAGCCGCTGTGCAAACGCCAAGTCTTGTCAGCCTCGTACTACCGAGCGCTGCGAGGACGCAACGCGGAGCTGGTGACCACCGCGATCGATCGGATCACGCCACGCGGAATCCGGACCGCCGACGGTCGCGAGATCGATGTCGTTTGTTGGTGTTCGCCACCGGATTTCAGGCACACAACTACATGCGGCCGATGAACCTGCGCGGCCGCGACGGGCTGTCCATCGATGACGCCTGGGCGAAAGGCCCACGCGCATACCGGATGACGGCCATCCCGGGCTTCCCCAACTTCTTCACCGTGTTGGGTCCGAATTCGCCGACGGGCTCCATCTCGCTGCAGTACTCCGCGGAGCTCACTGCCCGCTACATCACCCGGTGGCTGCAGCGATTCCGCGACGGTGAGATCGACACCGTCGAAGTCACCGACGAAGCAACGACCAAATTCAACGACGAGGTCGCCGCAGCTCTCGGCCCCACCGTGTGGAACACAGGCTGCAACTCGTGGTATCTCACTGACGAGGGCAATGTCGATCTGTGGCCCTACGACCGCAGGACCATGATCGCCATGCTCACGCGGCCCGACGATCGCGATTTCCACATCACGCGGGCCGTCGTGGCCACTTAGAACGGTGGTGGTCTGTTTCCTTCGGCGATGTAGTCGTCGTTGAGTTTGCGTTCGGCTTCGATTCGGCGGGCAAGGTTTTCGGCTCGGGTGCGTCGGCGTTTGGGCATCATCGCGCCGCGGTCGCCGCTGGGCGGCACTGTCGGTTCGTCTCCGGGCGGCCACAGGGTCGCTGTGGGTTGACACAGAGTGGGGAACAGTTGCACGCTGCCGGGTTTGGTGGTGTAGGTGTGTCCGGTCGGCGCGGTCACGATCAGGGTGGCGTCGGGCAGTTGCTGCTCGCGCCAGCCGCCGACCCCGCAATAGAACGTCTTCAATAGATGGTGGCACCGACTGGCTGAAGAACACTTCAAAGAGAACGCTTGTGAGCAGCATAAGCGCTGCCATTGCGCACTGTCCGGCCCGCTCCTCGGCCT